>JAPLSD010000153.1 GCA_026398835.1 Pseudomonas sp. | reverse complement strand
GGTAACGGCCAGGCCGGCAGCCAGGTCCGCGGTGCTCGCTTCACTGGAGGCGTCTTCACCCGATTCGGAATCATCCGAACCTTCGATCACATTGCCGTTGGCATCACGTTGACGCTCACGACGGTTGCTGCGACGACGCTGACCACGGGAGCGGCGGCGTGGACGATCGCCTTCGGCGTTGTCCTGACCGTCATCCTGCAGTTGCTCTTCGTTTGGCAGCAGTTCTTCTTCGCTAACGGCAGCGACAGCCAGTTCGGCGCGTGGTTGACGCTCTTCACGCGGTGGGCGCGGTTGGCGCTCTTCACGTGGCGCACGGGCCGGGCGCTCTTCGCCAGCCGCGGCTGGAACGGCATCCAGAGGCTCGCGCAGTTCACGAACCGGGCGATCTTCACGACCTTCGCGCGGTTTGCGATCTTCACGCGGAGCACGTGGGGCGCGTTCTTCACGCGGAGCACGCGGTGCGCGTTCTTCGCGAGCGGCTACGGCCGGTACTTCTTCACGGACTTCGCGGGGTGCGCGTTCTTCACGAGGAGCGCGCTCTTCACGAGGTGCACGTTCTTCGCGCGGCTTGCGCTCTTCATCACGGCGACCGTTACGGTTGCGGCTCTGCTGACGACCGGTGCGACGCTCTTCGTTGCGCGGCTGGCGCTCAGTGACTGGTTTTTCAACCACAACCGGTGCGGCAGGTTCTTCTTTAGAGGCGAACAGGCTGACCAGCGACTTCACCAGGCCTTTGAACAGGCTTGGCTCGGCAACGTGAGCGACGGGAGCCGCAACAGGCGCTGCAACTTCAACCGGAACCGGAGCATTGGCGCGTGCCGGAGCAGTTTTCACTGCTGCTTCCTGACGAACCAGGGTGCGGGTCGCGGCGGCCGGTTGAACTTCTTCTACTTCAGCAGTGGCGGCAGCGATTTCGTAGCTGGACAGATTAACGTGAGCTTCCGGGCTGTCATCACGCAGACGCTGAACTTCGAAGTGCGGGGTTTCGAGGTGATCGTTCGGCAGAATGACGATGCGCGCGCGGGTGCGCAGTTCGATCTTGGTGATCGAGTTGCGTTTTTCATTGAGCAGGAACGCAGCGACCGGGATCGGCACTTGGGCACGAACTTCGGCGGTGCGGTCTTTCAGGGCTTCTTCTTCGATCAGGCGCAGGATCGCCAGCGACAGCGATTCAACATCACGGATGATACCGGTGCCGTCGCAGCGTGGGCAGACAATGCCGCTGCTTTCGCCGAGGGATGGACGCAGACGCTGACGGGACATTTCCAGCAGGCCGAAGCGCGAGATGCGACCGACTTGCACACGAGCGCGGTCGGCTTCCAGGCATTCGCGGACTTTCTCTTCCACGGCGCGCTGGTTCTTGGCTGGGGTCATGTCGATGAAGTCGATGACGATCAGGCCGCCGATGTCGCGCAGGCGCAACTGACGGGCGATTTCTTCGGCTGCTTCGAGGTTGGTCTGCAGAGCGGTTTCTTCGATGTCGCTGCCTTTGGTGGCGCGCGCCGAGTTGATGTCGATGGACACCAGGGCTTCGGTCGGATCGATGACGATGGAGCCGCCGGAAGGCAGTTCAACGACACGCTGGAAGGCGGTCTCGATCTGGCTTTCGATCTGGAAACGGTTGAACAGCGGAACGCTGTCTTCGTACAGCTTGATCTTGCTGGCGTACTGCGGCATCACCTGGCGAATGAAGGTCAGGGCTTCGTCCTGGGCTTCGACGCTGTCGATCAGCACTTCGCCGATGTCCTGGCGCAGGTAATCGCGGATGGCGCGGATGATCACGTTGCTTTCCTGATAGATCAGGAAAGGAGCTGAGCGATCCAGCGAGGCTTCTTTGATGGCGGTCCAGAGTTGCAGCAGGTAATCGAGGTCCCACTGCATTTCTTCGCTGCTGCGGCCAAGACCGGCAGTGCGCACGATCAGACCCATGTCGGCTGGAGCAACCAGACCGTTCAGGGCTTCACGCAGTTCGTTGCGCTCTTCACCTTCGATACGACGGGAGATGCCGCCGGCACGCGGGTTGTTCGGCATCAGAACCAGATAACGACCGGCCAGGCTGATGAAGGTGGTCAGGGCTGCGCCCTTGTTGCCACGTTCTTCTTTTTCGACCTGAACGATGACTTCCTGGCCTTCGCTCAGGACATCCTTGATGTTGACGCGGCCTTCAGGGGCTTTCTTGAAGTATTCGCGGGAGATTTCTTTGAGGGGCAGGAAACCGTGGCGCTCGGAGCCGAAATCGACAAAGGCAGCCTCAAGGCTTGGTTCGATGCGAGTAATCCGGCCTTTATAGATGTTGGCCTTTTTCTGCTCGCGTGCACCGGATTCAATGTCCAGGTCGTAGAGGCGCTGGCCATCTACCAGTGCAACACGCAACTCTTCGGGTTGGGTTGCGTTAATCAGCATTCTTTTCATGTAGTACCGTCGGTTTCCGGGCTGCCGGAAACGGCGTTCGGCACACACGACTTCTCACGGTCGGTGTCAGGTGCGTCAGGAGTGGTTGGCCACTCCAGTGTCTAGCGAGGTTCGACCAATTGGGCCGGAGTCGCGACTTACGCGTCCTGCTTGCTGTGGTGACTTAAGCACTCAGTCAGGAGGAGGAATCAACCGGCGACTGTGGACGAGATGAAGCGTCTAAATATAAGCCTAGTGCTACACAGTCCGACGGTTGTGCATCTCCACCCTACACGTATCCCTGATAATTCGGGTGCTGCCGCGCGCAGAATCCGCAGCGGGTTGGCATTTACCGTGAGCTCCGAAAGGGGAGGTCACGCATCATGGCTAATTTAGGCGGTGTTTCCGAAGCCTTCGCTCAGGCTCATTCGAGATCGACTGCACTTTGTGAACTGGCCGTGAATATCGGCGTAAAAGGCGAGTAATCACTCTGCTTTTTGCGCTCGCTTCAGGCCTCATGTCACCTGCGCTCGTTACAACCGCGAACCTTCCATAATTGTAGCGAAAGCCCCGTAGGACGGCCTCGCGTCCTGATGAATTGCGTTGGTCAGGGCCGGTCGACGACCGTTTGTCCGCTGTCCAGGCCGCTTTTGGCGGCGTTCGCGACTATAGCAGCAATCATTAAGTGCTTCAAATCCATAAAAAATTGTTATCATTCGCGGCATGATGACTACTGCCCCCCCGACCCCCAGCGTCCAGCTGCTTGAGGTCTCGCCGGAATATGCCGGCCAACGTATCGATAACTTCCTTCTTGCTCGGCTCAAAGGTGTGCCCAAGACGTTGATTTACCGCATTTTGCGTAAAGGCGAAGTGCGCGTGAACAAAGGTCGGATCAAGCCCGAGTACAAGCTGCAGGCGGGCGATATTGTCCGTGTGCCGCCTGTACGCGTGCCTGAGCGCGATGAGCCGGTGCCTTTGGCTCAGGGTTTGTTGCAGCGCCTTGAGGCGTCAATTGTCTTTGAAGACAAGGCGCTGATCGTGATCAACAAGCCAGCCGGTATTGCCGTACACGGCGGCAGCGGCCTGAACTACGGGGTGATCGAAGCCTTCCGTCAGTTGCGGCCCGATGCCAAAGAGCTGGAGCTTGTCCATCGCCTGGATCGGGATACTTCCGGCCTGTTGATGATCGCCAAAAAACGCAGCATGTTGCGTCACCTGCATACCGCATTGCGTGGCGACGGCGTTGATAAGCGCTACATGGCGCTGGTTCGCGGTAACTGGGCGACTTCCATCAAGCAGGTTCGTGCGCCGCTGCTCAAGAGCAACCTGCGCTCCGGCGAGCGCATGGTCGAAGTCAATGAAGAGGGCAAGGAGGCGCTGACGGTCTTCAAGGTGCTGCGCCGCTTCGGTGAATTCGCCACGATGATCGAAGCCAAGCCGGTTACCGGGCGGACGCATCAGATCCGCGTGCACACCTTGCATGCCGGGCACTGCATCGCTGGGGACACCAAGTACGGCGATGAAGACTTCAGCAAAGAGATTCGCGATTTGGGCGGCAAGCGCCTGTTTCTACACGCCTACATGCTGACCGTGCCGTTGCCTGATGGCGGTGAGCTCAAGCTGCAAGCGCCGGTGGATGAAATGTGGGCCAAGACCGTGGAGCGCCTGAGTGCTAGCTGATTACAAGCTGCTGATCTTCGATTGGGACGGCACCTTGGCCGACTCCATTGGTCGGATTGTCGAGGCGATGCAGGTGGCGGCCGAGCGATCGGATTTGCTGCCGCGAGACGATTTTGCCGTCAAGGGTATCATCGGTCTGGGTTTGCCAGAGGCGATTCGCACCTTGTATCCGGAGATCGGCGATGCTGAGCTAGTGGCGTTCCGTCAGCACTACGCTGACCATTACATTGCGCTGGAGGCTGAGCCTTCACCGCTATTCGCCGGCGTGGTTGAGTCTCTCGAGGCTTTTCGTTCCGAGGGTTATCACTTG
>JAPLSD010000493.1 GCA_026398835.1 Pseudomonas sp. | reverse complement strand
GAACTGTATTTCTCCGACCTGTTCTGGCCGGACTTCAAACACGATGCCATGCGTACTGCGCTGGCCGATTACGCTTCTCGCCAGCGCCGCTTCGGTAAAACGAGCGAGCAGGTCGAAGCTGGAGCCCGGTTTTAATGCTTAAACAACGAATCATTACTGCGCTGATTCTGCTGCCGATTGCTTTATGCGGGTTTTTCTTGCTTGAAGGTACCGGCTTTGCCTTGTTCATCGGCTTGGTGGTGACTCTGGCTGCCTGGGAGTGGGCTCGGTTGGCAGGCCTCACTGCTCAGTCTGCGCGGGTGGCTTACGCGGCGCTGGTCGCATTGCTGCTGTTTTTCATGCATGTGCTTCCCGGTCTTGCTCCATGGGTGCTGGGCGCTGCGGTGCTCTGGTGGTTGCTGGCAACCTTCCTGGTGCTGACTTATCCGCGCACTAGTGAGCATTGGGCTAGCGCGGCATGCAAGTTAGTGATTGGTTTGTTGATCCTGTTGCCTGCCTGGCAAGGGCTGATCCTGATCAAGCAAGAGCCCTTGGGTAATTGGCTGATCATGGCGGTGATGCTGCTGGTCTGGGGGGCTGATGTTGGCGCTTACTTTTCCGGCAGGGCTTTTGGCAAGCGTAAACTGGCTCCTCAAGTCAGTCCGGGCAAGAGCTGGGAAGGGGTCTACGGTGGGCTGCTGCTTAGCTTGCTGATCACCGCCGTCGTTGGCCTTGTCCGTGGCTGGAGTGGGGGGCAGATGCTGCTGGGATTGATCGGCGCGTCGATTGTCGTGTTGATCTCGGTGGTCGGTGATTTGACCGAAAGCATGTTCAAGCGTCAGTCAGGGATCAAGGACAGCAGCAATCTGCTGCCAGGCCATGGCGGCGTGCTGGACCGAATCGACAGCCTGACGGCGGCCATTCCGGTATTTGCTGTCCTGTTGTGGATGGCTGCGCCATGAATCGCCCACAACAGATCACCGTTTTGGGGGCGACAGGCTCGATTGGCCTGAGCACTCTGGATGTCATTGCTCGTCATCCTGAGCGCTACCAGGTATTCGCCCTGAGTGGCTTCAGTCGTCTGAACGAATTGTTCGCGTTGTGCGTTCGCCACACGCCTCGCTTTGCCGTCGTCCCCGAGGCTGTTGTTGCCCGTCGTCTTCAGGACGATTTGCGTGCTGCTGGTTTGCAAACCCGCGTCCTGGTGGGGGAGGAGGGGTTGTGTCAGGTCGCAGCCGATCCTGAAGTCGATGCGGTGATGGCTGCGATCGTCGGGGCTGCGGGACTGCGTCCGACCCTGGCGGCGGTAGAGGCCGGCAAAAAAATCCTCTTGGCTAATAAAGAGGCGCTGGTGATGTCTGGTGCCTTGTTTATGCAGGCTGTACGCAAGAGTGGCTCGGTTCTGCTACCGATCGACAGCGAGCACAATGCAATTTTTCAGTGCATGCCTGGCGACTTTGCCCGTGGACTTGGCGCTGTCGGCGTTCGGCGGATTCTGCTGACCGCATCCGGTGGCCCGTTCCGGCAAACGCCGTTGTCCGAGCTTGCGCATGTTTCACCCGAGCAGGCCTGCGCGCATCCCAATTGGTCGATGGGTCGCAAGATCTCGGTTGATTCGGCAAGCATGATGAACAAGGGTCTCGAACTGATCGAGGCGTGCTGGTTGTTCGATGCCAAGCCTGCTCAGGTCGAAGTAGTGATTCATCCGCAAAGCGTGATTCATTCGCTGGTCGACTACGTTGATGGCTCGGTATTGGCGCAATTGGGTAACCCCGATATGCGTACACCCATTGCCAACGCCCTGGCCTGGCCTGAGCGAATCGACTCTGGTGTTGCGCCTCTTGACCTGTTTTCAATTGCGCGTCTGGACTTCCAGGCGCCCGATGAGCAACGCTTCCCCTGCTTGCGGCTTGCGCGTCAGGCAGCAGAGGCGGGTAACAGTGCGCCAGCCATGTTGAACGCAGCAAATGAAGTGGCTGTGTCGGCCTTTCTTGATCGACGCATCCGCTACCCGGAGATCGCGAGTATCATCGAGGAAGTCTTGAACCTCGAGCCTGTAGTTGCCCTCGACGACCTTGATGCGGTGTTCTCGGCGGACGCCAAAGCCCGTACCCTGACCGAGCAATGGTTGAGTCGCCACGGGCGATAGATGTTGCGGCGGGTTTGAGCGTATCGGTACTGGATAGGAATGCGGAGAAAGTAGATGAGCGCACTCTATATGATTGTCGGCACCCTGGTTGCTCTGGGCGTGCTGGTCACCTTCCATGAATTTGGTCACTTTTGGGTGGCGCGCCGCTGCGGCGTCAAGGTTCTGCGTTTCTCTGTGGGCTTCGGTATGCCCCTGCTGCGCTGGCATGATCGCCGGGGCACGGAGTTCGTGATCGCTGCCATCCCGTTGGGTGGCTACGTGAAGATGCTCGATGAGCGCGAAGGCGACGTGCCGGCTGATCAGCTCGATCAAACCTTCAATCGCAAGACTGTTCGCCAGCGTATCGCTATCGTTGCGGCCGGTCCGATTGCCAACTTTCTGATGGCTCTGGTGTTTTTCTGGGTCTTGGCGATGCTCGGCAGCGAGCAGGTGCGTCCGGTTATCGGAGCAGTTGAAATCGGTAGTCTTGCCGCCAGGGCCGGTTTGAGCCCTGGTCAGGAAATCGTTGCGATCGATGGTGAGCCTACTTCTGGTTGGGCTGCCGTGAATCTGCAGTTGGTGCGCCGGTTGGGTGAAAGTGGTTCCTTGCAGTTGCTGACGCGCG
>JAPLSD010000548.1 GCA_026398835.1 Pseudomonas sp. | reverse complement strand
TGGTGCCGGTGGACGGCCAGCCGTGGACCGTCGAACCCTTTGCCTTGAGCGAACGGGAAGGGCGTCTGTACGGTCGCGGCACGGCGGACATGAAAGGCTATCTGGCCTGCGTGCTGGCGGCGGTTCCGGATTTTGTCGCCGTAGCGTTGCAGGTTCCGGTGCATCTGGCGTTTTCCTATGACGAAGAAGTCGGCTGTCTCGGCGTGCGCTCGCTGTTGACTGAGCTTGCGCAGCGCGACCCCAAGCCGCTGGCCTGCATCATCGGCGAACCCACCGAGTTGCGTCCGGTACTGGGGCACAAGGGCAAACTGGCGATGCGGTGCTGCGTGCAGGGTGCGGCCTGTCATTCGGCCTATGCACCGCAAGGGGTGAATGCCATCGAATACGCGGCGCGGCTGATCGGCAAACTGGGACAGATCGGCGACAGGCTGGCCGAGAGTGAGGACCTCGATCTGCGTTTCGACCCGCCGTATTCAACCGTGCAGACCGGGGTGATTCGTGGCGGTACGGCGCTGAATATCGTGCCGGAACAGTGTGAGTTCGACTTCGAGGTGCGGGCGTTGCCGAGCTTCGATCCGCAGCAGGTCGCGGATGAGTTGCAAGTCTATGCCGAGCAGGCGTTGCTGCCGAAGATGCACGCGGTACGGCCCGAGACGACAATTCGCTTCCAGCCGTTAAGCGGGTATCCGGGACTGGCGACCGAT
The DNA here is from genome assembly GCA_026398835.1 of Pseudomonas sp. Lineage (GTDB taxonomy): Bacteria > Pseudomonadota > Gammaproteobacteria > Pseudomonadales > Pseudomonadaceae > Aquipseudomonas. The sequence goes on along the minus strand of JAPLSD010000548.1, from coordinate 1,160 downwards.
CCTGAAGGCTTTGCGGCAGAACTCATCGCCCGGCTCAGTGGCTCCAGCGAATTCGGCACTGTGGCGTTCGGCACCGAAGGCGGGCTGTTCGATCAGGTTGGGATTGCCACCGTGGTGTGCGGGCCGGGCAGCATGGACCAGGGGCACAAGCCTGATGAGTTTGTCACTGTGGCGCAGATGCAAGGCTGCGAGCAGATGTTGGAGCGATTGGTGCAGTGGCTGCGTGAGCCAGGCGAACACTGATCGTTCCCACGCGCAGCAAAGGAATGCAGCCCGTGACCAGTGGGAACGATCTTTATCACTGAGATCTCTCAGCCTTCGCCGTCAACTGCTCCCGACAATAATCGGCAAACAACTGCGCCGGTTTGGTCAGTTGTCCACGTTTGAGCCAGGCCGCTACCAGGCCTGAGCCGGTCACATCTTCGACGATATCCAGACACACCACTTTCTGCCCGTCGTAGGTGCATTCCGAGTGCGGGCGGGTCACTAGAATCGAAAAGCCAAATCCCTGACCGACCATTCCGCGAACCATCTCGATCGACGGTGAGCTGAAGGCAATCCTTGGGGTCAAATCAAGCTCTTCAAACAGACTGACGAAATAGGTCCGGCTCGGCTGCACGTCCAGCAGAATCATCGGCTCCAGGCACAAGTCACGCAGGGAAACCTGCGCTTGTTGGGCGAAACGGTGGTTGGCCGGGAGCAGTGCATAAGGCCGTTGTGCCGGCATCAGCGGTTGAGTCTGAATGGTGCCGTCCAAATCGTGCTCATAAAGAATCGCCAGGTCAAAGGCGCCAGACGTCAGGCCTTGCACCAGTTCCTGCTGTTCGCCGTCGCGGATGCGGATTTCTACCCCTGGATACAGCGCGGAAAATCCTGCAATCAACTGCGGCAAGTACAACGGTGCGACGGTTTCAAAGCAGCCGATATCAATTTGCCCAGCCACCACATCGTTATCGGCCAGGGCGTTCTGCTCGAACTCCTTGGCCATGCGCAACAGGTCCTGAGCCTTGCGATAGAACCGTGCACCACTGGGCGTCAGCGAAACGCCCTGAGCGTGATGGCGGATCAGCAGTTGCACGCCAAAGCTGTCTTCCAGCCCCTTGATCGCCGTGGAGATCGACGGCTGCGCGATGTACAGCTTGCGCGAGGCCTCGGCGACG
>JAPLSD010000218.1 GCA_026398835.1 Pseudomonas sp. | reverse complement strand
GACCGCTCGCGGCGTGAGGACGATCGCTATCTGTTGCTCGAAGCCTTGCTCTCGGCGCGAGATCAGCTCTACATCAGTTGGGTCGGCCGCAGCATTCGCGACAACAGCGAACGTCCGGCTTCAGTGTTGATTGGCCAGTTGCGCGATCACTTGTCGAGCGGTTGGAGACTGTCGAATAGCGATGAGCTGCTTCTTGAAGCCATGACTCAGGAGCATCCACTGCAACCGTTCAGCGCACGCTATTTCCATGAAGGCGACGAGCTATTCAGCTACGCCCGTGAGTGGCAGTTGCTTCACCAGACTCAGGAAGAAGTCGCTGAGCTTCCAGCGTTAGCGTCCTACCTTCAAGAAGAGCCACTCAGCCTGGACCAGTTGAAGGATTTCCTGCGAAACCCGGTGCGACATTTCTTCAGCCAACGGCTCAAGGTGTTTTTCGAGGCCGCCGAGGCACCTCTGGCGGATGAGGAGCCCTTTGTCCTTGATGCATTGCAACGCTACAGTTTGAGCGACAGTTTGCTTGAGGCTGCCCTTACCCATCCGGATCAACCCGATCTGGCTTTAGCGGCTCAAGCAAAACGCCTGCAGGGCAGTGGTCTATTACCCATGGCCGGTTTTGGTGAGTGCTTGCAACAGGAGTTGATCGAGCCGTTGCCTGACTTGTTACAGCGTTATCAGCAGTTGTTGGCTTTATGGCCGACACCACTCAATAGCGCCTTGCCGGTGAGTCTCGAGCAGCACGGTGTCAGCCTCGAAGGCTGGCTCAGTGGTCTGCATCAGCGCAGCGATGGTGGAGTGTTGGCCGTCACTACGATTCCCAACAGCATTGGTTCGATCAAGACCCGTAAATGGCATCGGCTGACTCGGCCTTGGGTCAATCATCTGGTGGCCTGTGGGAGCGGGTTGTCGATGACCACAGCGCTGGTGGCCAGCGACGACACCTTGTTGTTGGCTCCCATAGAGCAGAGCGCAGCCCTTAAATCTTTGGGCGACCTGTTGCAGGCCTGGCAAACCGGCATGCGTCAGCCCTTGCCGGTTGCGGTGAAGACGGCCTTCGCCTGGCTTGGCCAGAACGATCCGGTCAAAGCCGAAGCGGCCGCGCGTAAAGCCTATGAAGGCGACGGTCAGACCACCGACGGTGAGCGTCGCGAAAGCCCAGCGTTGGCCCGGCAATTCGCTGATTACAACGCACTCGTCACTGACGAAACCTTCGCCGATTGGTGCGACGCTCTTTATCGCCCACTGCTTGAAGCGCCATGGCGATCATTGACCAGTGAGGAGGCACGCCCATGACGACGAAGACACCTCTGGCGCTGGCTTTCCCCCTGCGCGGCAGCCAATTGATCGAGGCCAGTGCCGGGACCGGCAAAACCTTTACCATCTCTGCGCTCTACCTGCGCCTGGTGCTTGGCCATGGTGGCGAGGCCGCCGGTTTTGGCCGCGAGTTGCTGCCACCGCAGATTCTGGTGGTGACCTTCACGGATGCCGCGACCAAGGAGCTGCGTGAGCGTATCCGCACCCGTCTGGCCGAAGCTGCTCGATTTTTCCGCGATGAAACGCCGGCGCCGGATGACCTGATCGCCGAGTTGCGTGAGCAGTACAGTCCTGAGCAATGGTCAGGCTGTGCCAATCGTCTGGATATCGCCGCTCAATGGATGGATGAAGCGGCTGTTTCGACGATCCACAGTTGGTGTCAGCGCATGTTGCGCGAGCACGCCTTCGACAGCGGCAGTCTGTTCACCCAGACCCTCGAAACCGATCACAGCGATTTGCTCGGTGAAGTGCTGCGCGATTACTGGCGGCTGTTTTGCTATCCGATGCAAGGCGATGCGCTGAGCTGGGTGCGAGCCAACTGGGGCGGCCCGGCCGCCTTGTTGCCGCGAGTGCGAGCCTTGTTCGGCAGTGAGCGAGGCCTTGATGACGGAAAAGAACCTGCCGAACTGATCGCCGCCTGCCTGCAGGAGCGGCGCAAGGCTCTGCTGCAACTGAAGACGCCGTGGCTGCGGTGGGCCGCTGAGTTGCGGGATATCTGCCTGCAAGGTGTCGCCAACAAGACCGTCGATGGGCGCAAGATGCAGGCGCGTTACTTCGAACCCTGGTTCGAAAAAATCAGCGCCTGGGCCGAGGACGAATCCCAGGAGCAACTGGATATCGGCACCGGCTTCAGTCGCCTGACACCGGATGGCATGGCCGAAGCCTGGAAAGGTCAGGCGCCGAGTCATCCGGGGCTGGATGCCATGCCCGGCCTGAAAGCCAGCCTCGATGCCTTGCCAACCCCGGATGCCGCAGTCTTGCAACATGCTGCGCGGTGGGTGGGTACGCGCTTCGAAGAAGAAAAGCGTCGCCGCGCCGAGATGGGCTTCGACGACATGCTGTTGCGGCTCGACGCAGCGCTGCAAGCCGATGGCGGTGAGCGTTTGGCGACCTTGATCCGCGAGCAATTTCCGGTCGCGTTGATCGATGAATTCCAGGACACCGACCCGGTGCAGTACCGGATCTTCGAAAGCATTTATCGCATCGAAGACAACAATCCCGAATGCGGTCTGTTCCTGATCGGCGACCCAAAGCAGGCGATCTACGCCTTCCGTGGTGCCGATATCTACACCTATTTGCGCGCGCGTCAGGCCACCAGTGGACGCTTGCATACCTTGGGCACCAACTTCCGCTCCAGCCATGGAATGGTCAACGCGGTAAACCATGTGTTTGAGCGCGCCGAATCCCGTGAGCTTGGGCGTGGTGCGTTTCTGTTCCGGGAAAAAAACGGCGAGAACCCCGTGCCGTTTCTGCCCGTCGCTTCTCAGGGACGCAAAGAAGTTTTTGGCCGCCGCCTGCGCCAGTGAAATTGTCGCGCTGCTCAATGGCGGTCAGCAGGGCCACGCGGGATTCGCTCAAAACGGTAAGGAATTTCGAGGCCTGCTCCCGGCTGATATCGCGATTCTGGTGCGTGACGGCAAAGAGGCCCAAGCGGTACGCAGTGAATTGTCCGCCCGTGGGGTACGCAGCGTTTACCTGTCGGACAAGGATTCGGTGTTCGCTGCTCAAGAAGCCCATGACCTGTTGGCCTGGCTGAAGGCCTGCGCCGAGCCGGATGTCGAGCGGCCGTTACGTGCGGCGCTGGCGTGCATCACGCTGAATCTGCCGCTGGCCGAACTGGAGCGCTTGAATCAGGACGAGTTGGCCTGGGAAGCGCGGGTCATGCAATTCCGTGGTTATCGGGCGATCTGGCGTAGCCAGGGCGTGTTGCCGATGCTGCGCCGTCTACTGCATGACTTTCAGTTGCCTCAGGCGTTGATTGCCCGCAGCGATGGCGAGCGGGTGCTGACCAATCTGCTGCACCTGTCCGAATTGCTGCAACAAGCCGCCGCCGAACTGGATGGTGAACAAGCCTTGATCCGGCATTTGGCCGAGCATCTGGCGTTGTCCGGCCAGGCCGGCGAAGAACAGATTCTACGGCTGGAAAGTGACGAGCAATTGGTCAAAGTGGTGACCATCCACAAGTCCAAAGGTTTGGAATACCCGCTGGTGTTTCTGCCGTTCATTTGCTCGGCAAAACCGGTGGACGGCAGTCGACTGCCGCTGCATTACCACGACGCCACAGGCAAGGCGCAAGTGTCGTTGAAACCCACCGCAGAGTTGATCGCCCAGGCCGATGACGAGCGTCTGGCCGAAGACCTGCGGTTACTCTACGTGGCGCTGACCCGCGCGCAACACGCCTGTTGGCTGGGCGTCACAGACCTCAAGCGTGGCAATAACAACAGTTCGGTCCTGCATCTCTCGGCGTTGGGTTATCTGCTGGGTGGCGGCGCACTTTTGACCGAATCGGCAGGTCTCAGCCGCTGGCTGGAAGACTTGCAGCAAGGCTGCGAGGCGCTGAACTACAGCGAAATGCCCGAAGCCAGCGAGGTCCGTTTCAATCCGCCGCGCAACGAAGCGATCTTGCTTGCGCCGCTGATTCCCAAACGCAAGGCTGCCGAGAACTGGTGGATTGCCTCATACAGCGCCCTGCGCATCGGCGAGAGCATGAGTGCCGGCAGCGACGAAGCGCCGGAAAGCCCGCAGGCGCAAAAGCTGTTCGACGACGAGCGACTCGACCCTGATGCACCTCGGGAAGTGATCGCCAGTGGTGGCGATATCCACCGTTTCCCCCGTGGGCCGAGCCCGGGGACTTTTCTCCATGGTCTGCTGGAGTGGGCCGGTAATGAAGGCTTCGCCGCGGATCGGCAAAGCGTCGAAGATGCCATCGCTCGTCGCTGCAACCGCCGTGGTTGGGAAGGCTGGATCGGCACATTGAGCGATTGGTTGCTGCACCTGCTGCAAGCGCCACTGCGTATCGGCGCAGGGCAGCCGCCGGTGGTGTTCGAGCAGCTGACCCAGTACCGGGTCGAGATGGAATTCTGGTTTGCCAGCCATAAAGTCGACGTGCTGAAACTCGATGAACTGGTGCGCCAACATACCCATAACGGCGTTGCTCGGGTGGCGGCTGAACCGGTGTTGCTCAATGGCATGTTCAAAGGCTTTATCGACCTGACGTTCGAGCACGAAGGGCGTTATTACGTCGCCGATTACAAATCCAACTGGCTGGGCGTCGATGACCTTGCCTACACCGAGCAGGCGATGGAGCAGTCGATTCTCGACAACCGCTACGACCTGCAATACGTGCTGTACCTGTTGGCCCTGCATCGTCAGCTCAAGGTGCGGCTCGCCGATTACGATTACGACCGGCACATGGGCGGGGCGCTGTATCTGTTTTTGCGCGGCACCCAGGCAGCGAGTCAGGGTGTGTTTTTTACCCGTCCGCCGCGGGAATTGATCGAACGTCTGGATCGGCTGTTCCAGGGTAAACCGGAACAGCCCAAGGCCGAACCCGCTTGGGAACAGGGAGTATTGCTATGAGTCGTTCCTTTGCCGATTTGCTGCCCACCCCATTGGCCGCTGAAAGCCTGGCGG
>JAPLSD010000373.1 GCA_026398835.1 Pseudomonas sp. | reverse complement strand
CGCGCCGTGGGCGACACCATGATCATTGCTCCGCCACTGGTGATCAGCCATGCCGAGATCGACGAGCTGGTTACTAAAGCTCGCAAGTGTCTGGACCTGACCTTGAGTGCATTGCAAAGCTAAGTGCTAGGCTCTGAGCGGAGTGCGAAATTGGCACTCCGCTCGGTGCAAACAAAGGATGGGTCTTTCCTTGAAAGCCCGTGTTGGATCTTGCCAGACTACCCACTGTTCCAGTCGCCCGGGAATCGGCCACTGAACATGTGATCAAAAAGAATAATTGGAGCATTACGCATGAAGGCATCAGGTTTCAATAAAGCCGGCAAGACCCTCCTCGCCTTGTCTCTGATGGGTGTGATAGCTGGCGCAGCCCAGGCCGATGACAAGGTACTGCACGTGTACAACTGGTCCGATTACATCGCACCGGACACCATCGCGAACTTCGAGAAAGAGTCCGGGATCAAGGTGGTGTATGACGTTTTTGACAGCAACGAAACCCTGGAAGCCAAGTTGCTGGCAGGCAAGTCCGGTTATGACATTGTCGTACCGTCCAACAACTTCCTGGCCAAGCAGATCAAGGCCGGCGTTTACCAGGAGTTGGACAAGTCCAAACTGTCCAACTACAAGAATCTCAACCCGTCGCTGCTCAAAGCGGTTTCCGTCAGCGACCCGGATAACAAACACGCCTTCCCTTACATGTGGGGCTCGATCGGCATCGGATATAACCCCGAGAAGGTCAAGGCCGCGCTGGGCGTCGACAAAATCGACTCCTGGGATATCCTGCTCAAGCCAGAGAACATTGCCAAGCTCAAGGGTTGTGGCGTGAGCGTCCTCGACTCGCCTACCGAGATGCTTCCGGTAGCCCTGCATTACCTGGGTCTGCCGACCGACAGCCAGAAAAAGGAAGATCTGAAGAAAGCGGAAGAACTGTTCCTGAAAGTCCGTCCTTCGATCACCTACTTCCACTCGTCCAAGTACATCTCGGACCTGGCCAACGGCAACATCTGCGTAGCCATCGGCTATTCGGGTGACGTCCAGCAGGCCAAATCCCGTGCCGCCGAAGCCGGTGACAAGGTGAAAGTCAGCTATGCCATTCCGAAAGAAGGTGCCGGCAGCTTCTACGACATGGTCGCTATCCCTAAAGATGCGGAAAACGTCGAGGGTGCCTACAAGTTCATGAACTACCTGTTGCAGCCGAAAGTGATGGCTGAAATCACCAACAGCGTACGTTTCCCTAACGGTAATGCTGAAGCAACTCAGTACGTAAACAAAGAAATCACCTCGGATCCGGGCATCTACCCGCCAGCCGACGTGCAGGCCAAGCTTTATGCGATCGCCGATTTGCCAGCCGCCACCCAGCGTGAGCTGACCCGCAGCTGGACCAAGATCAAATCCGGTAAATAAGCCGATTTGAAGTAACGGCCTGTTGCCGCCGGCGCCTGGTTGGCGGCAACAGGAACAATTAAATGACAGAAAATTTTGCTGGATAGGTTTATCGAGGGTAAGTTGCGCGCCGGTTTTGTTGCCGGGCAGCCATGGCTGTCATGTGACGCGGGCACAACTGCGGCCCAACTATTTGAGAGGACCTCCACTTGTTTATTTCTTTTTTTCGCAACGCCATGCTGGTCGGTACGTGCCTGACTCTGGCAGTCAGTGCTCAAGCTGCACCTACCGTGCATATTTATAACTGGTCGGACTATATCGGTCATACGACCCTGGCTGACTTTGAAAAAAATACGGGCATCAAGCCGGTGTATGACGTCTTCGATTCCAATGAAACCCTGGAAGGCAAGTTGCTGGCCGGGCGTACCGGTTATGACGTGGTCGTGCCGTCCAACCACTTCCTGGGCAAGCAGATCAAGGCCGGGGCGTTTCAGAAAGTCGACAAGTCGAAGCTGCCGAACTATTCGAACCTCGATCCGGTATTGCTCAAACGCCTGGAAATGAATGACCCGGGTAATCAGTACGCCGTGCCGTATCTGTGGGGCACCAACGGCATCGGTTACAACGTCGACAAGGTCAAGGCTGTGCTTGGCGTCGACAGGATCGACTCCTGGAGCGTGCTGTTCGAACCTGAGAACATCAAGAAGCTCCACAGCTGTGGCGTAGCGTTCCTCGACTCCGCCGATGAAATGATGCCTACGGTCCTCAACTACATGGGCCTGAACGCCAACAGCACCAACCCTGAAGATTACAAAAAGGCTGAAGCCAAGTTGCTGGCGGTGCGGCCTTATGTGACTTACTTCCACTCTTCCAAGTACATCTCGGACCTGGCCAATGGCGATATCTGCGTCGCGGTCGGTTTCTCCGGCGACATCTTCCAGGCCAAGGCCCGTGCGGGCGAAGCCGGTAAAGGTGTGAATATCGCCTACGCGATTCCGAAAGAGGGCGGCGCGCTTTGGTTCGACATGCTGGCGATTCCGAAGGATTCGGCCAACGTCAAGGAAGCCCATGCCTTCATCAACTATTTGCTGAAACCTGAAGTGATCGCTCAGGTCAGTGATTACGTCGGCTACGCCAACCCTAACCCTGGGTCGGACAAACTGATGGAACAGTCCATACGCACCGACGAAGCGGTTTATCCACCGCAAGCAGTCCTCGACAAGACCTATGTGTCTATCGAGCTACCACCGAACATTCAACGTTTAATGACCCGCAGCTGGACCAAGGTCAAGTCGGGTAAATAGCTTCAAAGGCTCAAACTATCCAAGGTTCGACTGTCTTGGGCGAACTGCAAATTTTGTTGGGAGTTTCGTAAATGGCTGTTGCCTCCGGCGCCTATAAGAAAGCCCTCGAGGGCGACCAATCACCTAAACAGGTGTTGGTCAAAATCGACCGGGTCACGAAGAAGTTCGACGAGACGATTGCGGTGGACGATGTGTCCCTGGAAATCAAGAAAGGCGAGATTTTCGCTTTGCTCGGCGGCTCGGGATCGGGCAAATCCACCTTGCTGCGGATGCTCGCAGGCTTCGAGCGGCCAACGGAGGGGCGCATTTTTCTCGATGGTGTGGATATCACCGACATGCCGCCGTACGAGCGGCCGATCAACATGATGTTCCAGTCGTACGCCTTGTTCCCGCACATGACGGTTGCGCAGAACATCGCCTTCGGCCTCAAGCAGGACAAGATTCCGTCCTCTGAAGTTGATGCCCGCGTGGCTGAAATGCTCAAGCTGGTGCAGATGAGCCAGTACGCCAAGCGCAAGCCGCATCAACTGTCCGGTGGGCAGCGTCAGCGGGTGGCGCTGGCGCGCTCCCTGGCCAAGCGGCCGAAGCTGTTGCTGCTCGACGAACCGATGGGTGCACTGGATAAAAAGCTGCGCTCGCAAATGCAGCTTGAGCTGGTCGAGATCATCGAGCGGGTCGGCGTGACCTGCGTGATGGTGACCCACGACCAGGAAGAAGCCATGACCATGGCTGAACGCATTGCGATCATGCACCTGGGCTGGATCGCTCAGATCGGCAGCCCGATCGACATTTACGAAACTCCGACCAGCCGTCTGGTCTGCGAATTCATCGGTAACGTCAACATCTTCGAAGGCGAAGTGGTGGACGACGCCGAGGGCCATGCGCTCATTACCTGCAAGGACCTGGATCGCAATATTTACGTGGGTCACGGCGTCAGCACCTCGGTTCAGGACAAGTCCATCACTTACGCGATTCGCCCGGAAAAACTGCTGGTCACCTCCGAGATGCCGACCTGCGAATACAACTGGTCGAGCGGCAAAGTGCATGATATCGCCTACCTGGGTGGTCACTCGGTGTTCTACGTCGAATTGCCTAACGGAAAACTGGTCCAGTCGTTCGTGGCCAACGCCGAACGCCGTGGCGCACGGCCGACTTGGGGCGACCAGGTTTACGTCTGGTGGGAAGACGACAGCGGCGTGGTACTTCGCTCATGAACATGAGAAAATTCAAGCGCCAGCTACAACGAATAACACCCGGTGGCCGTCAATTGGTCATCGGGATACCGTTCCTTTGGCTGTTCATGTTCTTCATGCTGCCGTTCTTCATCGTTATGAAGATCAGCTTCGCTGAAGCCGACGTGGCCATTCCGCCTTACACCGAGATCTACAGCTACGTCGAGCACAAGGTGCAACTGCTGCTCAACCTCGGTAACTACGCGATGCTGGGCGACGACGAGTTGTACATCGCCGCTTACCTCGGCTCGCTGAAGATGGCGTTTTTCAGCACCATCCTCTGCCTGCTGATCGGATATCCGATGGCCTATGCCATTGCCAGTGCACGCAAGGAAATGCAGACCGTGCTGGTGCTGCTGATCATGATGCCGACCTGGACGGCGATCCTGATTCGCGTTTACGCGTGGATGGGCATCCTCAGCAACAACGGCCTGCTCAATGGCTTCCTGATGTCGATGGGTTGGATCAACGAACCGCTGCAGATCCTCAACACTAACCTGGCGGTCTACATCGGCGTGGTTTATTCCTACCTGCCGTTCATGATCCTGCCGCTCTACGCCAACCTGGTAAAGCACGACAACAGTCTGCTGGAAGCCGCGTCGGACCTGGGGTCGAGCACCTTCAACAGCTTCTGGAAAATCACCGTGCCGCTGTCCAAGAACGGCATCATCGCCGGCTGCATGCTGGTGTTTATTCCGGTGGTGGGCGAGTTCGTTATTCCGGAACTGCTTGGTGGTCCGGAAACCCTGATGATCGGTAAAGTGCTCTGGCAAGAGTTCTTCAACAACCGTGACTGGCCGGTGGCGTCTGCTTTGGCCGTGGTGATGCTGGCGATCCTGATTGTGCCAATCATCCTCTTCAACCGTAGTCAGGCTAAAGAAATGGAGGGCAAAGAATGAAGCGCTTCGGTTTTTCAAGCCTGATGCTGATAGTGGGGTTGTTGTTCATCTATCTGCCGATGCTGATCCTGGTGATCTACTCGTTCAACGCCTCGAAACTGGTGACGGTATGGGGTGGCTGGTCGATCAAGTGGTACGTGGGCCTGCTGGATAACACGCAGCTGATGGGCTCGGTGGTGCGCTCGCTGGAGATCGCTTGCTACACCGCCATTGCGGCGGTGGTGCTCGGCACCCTGGCAGCGTTCGTCCTGACCCGCATCACCCGCTTCAAGGGCCGCACGCTGTTCGGTGGCCTGGTCACCGCGCCGTTGGTGATGCCCGAAGTGATTACCGGTCTGTCGCTGTTGCTGCTGTTCGTGGCCATGGCGCAGATGATCGGCTGGCCTCAGGAACGTGGCCTCGTCACCATCTGGATCGCTCACACGACGTTCTGTGCGGCCTATGTGGCGGTGGTGGTTTCGGCGCGCTTGCGTGAGCTGGATCTGTCCATCGAAGAAGCGGCCATGGACCTCGGCGCGCGGCCGTGGAAGGTGTTCTTCCTGATCACCATCCCGATGATCGCCCCATCGCTGGGCGCCGGCGGCATGATGTCCTTCGCCCTGTCGCTGGATGACCTGGTGTTGGCCAGCTTCGTGTCGGGTCCAGGTTCGACCACATTGCCGATGGAAGTCTTCTCGGCGGTACGTCTGGGCGTGAAGCCCGAGATCAACGCCGTGGCCAGCCTGATCCTGCTGGCGGTGTCGCTGATGACCTTCCTGGTCTGGTTCTTCAGCCGCCGTGCTGAAGAAATCCGCAAACGCGCCATTCAGCTCGCCATCGACGAAAGCGCTGCCGACTCGTGGAAACAACCTGACATACGCCGCGCCCAGGCGCCGGAAACGGCTTAATCCGCACGGGCGATCAAATGTAGGAGCAGCCGGTCGACGCTCGATGATGATCGTTCCCACGCAGCGTGGGAACGATCAATCAATGTTTGCTTATTGAGCCACCCTCGCAGGCAACAGTTTCAAGGTACTGCGGGTATTGGCCGTCACTTCCTCGTCGTTGAAATGCGCCTGCTGGTAAATCCCCTCGATGAACGCCTCAGCCTGGTCGTCGTAGTGCTTGTCGAACAGCACGCCGCTTTGCCCGACCGGGTTGATGGTCAGGCTGTGGGCCGGGTCGGCGAAGTCGATGATGCGTCGGGTCGAGGGGCCGTAGGTCACCGGCCATGGCGCGGGGCCGATCTTGGCCGAGAGATTGTTCGGCACTTCATGGCTGCCGGGGGCCCCGAACGGGCCGACGTTGAAGATTCGATCCAGTGGCTTTTGCACGCCTAGCGGATGATTGTGGGTCAGGGTGTGCGCGTCGCTCCACAACCATTGAGTCGGGTCGTCGCCCAGAGTGGTCTTGAGGTGGGCGATGCTGGCTTGCCATGCGGCTTTG
>JAPLSD010000696.1 GCA_026398835.1 Pseudomonas sp. | reverse complement strand
TGGCAGCAGCAGGCCGCGCACGTGGAGCAGGTGATCGCCGGTTCGGCGATTTGAGTGAGAGGAATAGTGTTCATGGCGCGCAGTGTAAGGCAGCGCGCCTGTGCTGTGTGAAAGGGCTGACGGACGTTCGGTGAACTGACGCTTATCGGCTCACGGCTTGTCCTTGTTCGGCGGTCCGTTTCGGACCATAGGCTTGTCCGTCCGGATGGGAAGCGTCGACGGCGGCCAGAACTCGGCCATGAACAACGCCGGAAAAGCGACTTCCAAGGGGCGATCCTGGATTTTCTCCAGGATATGCCGTGCGGCTTTGTCCGCAGGCCAACTCGTCGGCATGGGAAAGTCGTTTTTCTCGGTCAAAGGGGTGTCGACGAAGCCAGGGCTGACCACGGTGACGTCAATGCCTTCGGGTGCCAAGTCGCTGCGCAGGGACTCGAACAGATAGCGCAAGCCCGCTTTGGCAGAGCCATGGGCTTCGGCTCGCGGCAGAGGCAGGTAGGTCACCGAACTGGCGATACCCACCAGATGCGGTCGGTTCCCGGCGCGTAACAGGGGCAGCGCGGCTTCGATGCAGTAATTGCTGGCAAGCAGATTGGTGCGTATTACATGTTCGATGATCGACGTGTCGAACTGCCTGGCATCGACATATTCACAGGTGCCGGCGTTGAGAATGACGCTGTCGAGTGAGCCCCATACCTCGGCGATTCGTTCGCCGATCTCCCGCACCTGCTGGCTATTGGTGAGGTCGGCGGGCACCAGCAGCACTTGTCCTGGATAACGGGAGGACAGCTCCTCCAATGGCGCGACCGCTCGTGCGCTGACAGCAAGCTGCACACCGGATTTGAGCAGCGCTTCGGCCAGTGCGGCACCGATTCCACTGCTGGCTCCGGTTAGCCAGATACGACGTGGAGGTGTACGACTCATCTCATTCTCCTTTTAAAATCACTCATACCCACCTCCGGCATCCAGTCGCGAGGGCAGGTTCTTGAACGCAGCCAGTGCCCGTTCACGAGACTGGCTCAGATTGACCATCGGCTGCGGATAGTCGGCCGCGCCGAATAACCCGCCCAAGGCGGCCGGGTTGTGGATATCTTTCTTGTTCATCGCAGCCAGTTCCGGGAGCCAGTGCTTGATAAACAACCCTTGAGCGTCGAATTTCTCCGACTGGCTCAGCGGATTGAAGATCCGGAAGTAGGGAGCCGAATCGGTGCCGGTAGACGAACTCCACTGCCAACCACCGTTGTTCGCTGCAAGGTCGCCGTCGATCAAATGGCGCATGAAGAAGCGCTCGCCCTCACGCCAGTCGATTAGCAGGTTCTTGGTCAGAAACATGGCCACGACCATCCGCAGGCGATTGTGCATCCAGCCGGTTTCCAACAATTGGCGCATGGCGGCGTCGATGATCGGCAGACCGGTCCGGGCCTGCTGCCAGGCGGCCAATTCTTCGGGGGCATCGCGCCAGGCAATGGCTTCGGTTTGGGGGCGAAACGCGCGGTGCCGGGAAACCCGAGGGTAGCCCACCAGAATATGTTTGTAGAACTCGCGCCACAGCAGTTCGTTGATCCAGGTAACGGCGCCGATATTGCCGCTTTCGAATTCACCCTGATTGCATTGCAAGGCTGCGTGCAAGCACTGCCGCGCAGAAATCACTCCTGCAGCCAGGTAGGCGGACAATTGACTGGTGCCAGGCTTGGCCGGAAAGTCCCGTTCGCTTTTGTAGTGGTCGATCTGCCGGTCGGTAAAGTTCTCCAGACGGCGCTGTGCTTCGGCTTCACCTGCAGGCCAGAGATTGCGCAACGTCTCGCTGGGCGTCGCGAAACCCTCGACCTGCGACGGCACCGGGTCGCTGATGATGGCCATCGGCAACTGGGCTTTGGGCGTCTTGACCAATCGCGGCAACCTGCTGTGCAGGCGGGTGTAACAGACTTTTCGAAACTGACTGAAGACCTGGAACCAGGTGCCGGTTTTGGTCAGTACGCTGCCGGGCTTGAACAGCAATTGATCGAAGTGACTGTAAAAGGTCACGCCATGGGCTTCTACCGCGCGAGCTACTGACGCATCCCGACGGGTTTCATGGATGCCGTATTCCTCGTTCACATGCAGCGCCTGAACGTGCAATTGCTGGCATAACTCGAGCAATACTTGCGGCGCCTGTTCCCACGTGGCGGCGTGGCGGATCAGCAAGGGGATGTTCAGCTCGCCCAGGATTTTGCTCAACTCGCGCAGATTACGCAGCCAGAAGTCCACCTTGCACGCAGCGTCGTCGTGGGCCTGCCATTGTTCCGGGCTCAGCAGGTACACGGCTACTGTCGGGCCGCGTTCTGCTGCGGCCGCAAGGGCAGTGTTGTCATGTACGCGCAGGTCGCTGCGCAGCCAGATCAATTGCATGGTTGTTCCAGAAAGAACATTAAATTAGCCCGCGCTGAACCAGTCCTTGGTGAGCCGACAAAGGATCTTCGGCCAGGGATAAATCAGCAATTTCAGTGGTTTTAACGGACAACTCGGCGTGGTGGATGCACACCGTCGGTCCAGCAATGATTTTTGGGCAACTAATACCGTTCAGAAGTTTTGGCAGGTGGCTCAAATTTATGGCGTTACTCGAATAAAGCAGCACGGCACGGGCTTGCAGATGATCGACTGCCAGGGCCAGTTCGCCAGCGGGCAGCGGCCAGTCGAAGACTTCCACGGGGCAATCGGCGCTGCTCACCAACCAGGCGGTAAGCCATAGATAGGGCTCCAGCGGCAGGTCTGAGTGGTTGATCAGCAGCAGCGGCGCTCCGCGCAACTGGCGGTTGTTATGGTAGATCCTTGCGCCGAACTTGCTGCGTAGCCATGAATGAAAAAACACCCGCTCCATCTGCGTACCGAACTGGCCTTGCCACCGTTGTTCAAGGTCCGCCAGCAGCGGCATCAACAATCGTTCGCACAAGGTTCGCGGCGGGTAGAGCGACATGGCCTGGTTGAAGGTGTCGTCGACCTGGCGTTCGGCTAACTGGCTGATGGCGTGCATCAGGTTCTGACGCAGGGCGTGCCAGTCATTTTCAGCAGGCTGGGCGAAGGCGTGCGGGGCGTCGAGCAGTTGCTTGACCTGGCTGACGGCAACCCCACGGTTGAGCCAGGTCAAAATCGTCAGAATGCGCTGTACATGCTCGGTCGAGAACAGCCGATGACCTTTGGGCGTGCGCTGGGGCACGATCAAGCCGTAACGGCGCTCCCAGGCCCGCAATGTGACCGCATTGACGCCGGTCTGGCGGGCGACTTCGCGAATCGGAAGCCAGCCTTCTTCCAGCGCCTGTTGGTAGTCGGCACCGGAATCTTCATTGGCTGTGGTGTTGGGCTTGGTCATGGTCTAAATCGCATTTCGCAGACTGAGGTTTTCCGGGTGTGGTTGCAGATAAACCTGTTGCGCGACATACGGATCGGGGTGTTGGCGCAGGTGGTGCTTGAGCAGCGTCAAAGGCACCACCAGCGGCACGATGCCGTGGAGGTATTGGCCGATGACGTGCTGCATTTCCTGCTTGTCTTCAGCGCTGATGGCTTGTTTGAAGTAACCGCTCAGGTGCTGCAGAACATTGGTGTGGGTACGGCGGGTGGCGCATTTTTTCAGCGCCGCCATCAGCTCGCTGAAATAGTGCGAGCCGAGTTGGTTGGGGTCGGATTTACCCATGCTGCCGAGCAGGTTCCCCAGTGTTTTGTATTGCACCGGGTTATGGGCCATGAGCAGGTATTTATAACGTGAGTGAAACTCGGTCAGGCCACGGCGGCTCAGGCCTTCTCGCAGTAGCTGCTGCCAGGCGGCATAGGCGAAAACCCGGGTCAGAAAGTTTTCCCGCAGAACCGGGTCATTGAGGCGGCCGTCTTCCTCTACTGGCAGGTCAGGATGCAACGCGCAAAACGCCTGGGCGTAGATTCCGCGACCACCGCCATCAATCGGCATACCGTTGTCCTGATAGACCTTGACCCGTTCCAGACCGCAGGAGGGTGACTTCTGCATGAAGATATAGCCGCAGATGTCATTCAGCTCGGTCGCCATTTTCTGACCGTAATCAGCCAGTGGTTGAGTGACATCGATATCGTGATGAACCGTGCCGACGGCGTGAGGTTGCCGAGGATCACCTGTCAGGCGAATAGGCTCGCGGGGGATGCCCAGGCCGATGGCGACTTCCGGGCAAACCGGGATGAAATCGAAATAATCCGTGAGGGTGCGACTGCACAGGTGCGATTGCTTATGCCCGCCGTTGTAACGGACTTCGGCGCCCATCAGACACGCGCTGACAGCGATTTTCGGTCTGGTCGCAGCAGGGTCGCTGGGCATGGGGAAACCTCTGATCTAAATCTGTACAGATTTTTTGCTCTGTACAACTTTAGTTCATCATAGGTTCAAAGGTGTACAAGTCAAATGGTTTGTATAGGTATTTGATGGCTGATCGAGTCGCAAATCGAGGCCAAATATCGAAGGGGCGGATGGGCTGCTGTCCAATTCGACAGCAGCCATTTGCGCAGGTTGATGCGGTTCACTGCAGATGTTGGTGCAGGCGTCGGGCGGCTTCCTGACCGCTGAGCCAGGCCCCCTCCACACGTCCGGTAAGGCACCAATCGCCACACACATACAGACCTAGATCGGCATCGGCCAGCGCCCCCCATTCATGACTGCCGGCCGGGCGGGCGTAGAGCCAGCGGTGGGCGAGACTGAAGGTTGGTGCGGGCATGGCGCTTTGCAGTAGCTCAGCGAAAGCACCGTGCAGTTGCTCGATCACTTGTTCCTTGGGCAGGTCGATATGCTGCCTGCTCCAGGTGCTGGTAGCGTGCAATACCCAAGTATCGAGCGTGGTGTCGCGTCCCGGCTTGCTACGGTTGCGAGCCAGCCAGTCAAGCGGGCTGTCCTGTACGAAGCAGCCTTCCATCGGGGTATCCAGTGGTGTTTCGAACGCCAGGGCTACGGCCCAGGTCGGGTCCATTTTCACGCCAGCAGCGGCACCGGCCAGTTTCGGCGCGGACGCCAGCAGGGCAGTGGCTTGAGGCGCAGGAGTGGCGATAACCACATGACTGAAAGGGCCGTGGGTGAACCCTTCTGCGTCCTGCAGATGCCAATGCTGTTCGCCGCGGTAGACCTCGGTGATACGGCAAGCGAAATGCACTTCCATGTCGCCAATCAGCGCGCGGGTGATCGCGCTCATGCGCGGAGTACCGACCCAGCGGGTCTGTTCGTCGGGCGACAGGGTGAGCTGGCCACCGTGGAAGTTATAGAGCTGCGGAGTCCATTCGGCGACCCAGCCATTGGCCTGCCAGCGCTGGACTTCGATGACGAAGCGGCGGTCGCGGGCGGTGAAATACTGCGCACCCATGTCCAGTGCGCCAGCGTCACTGCGCTTGCTCGACATGCGTCCGCCGCTGCCACGGCTTTTATCGAAAAGCTGCACTTCATACCCGGTATCGTGAAGTGCCTGGGCAGCTGAGAGTCCGGCGATGCCGGTGCCGATGATTGCGATGGGTACAGTCATAGGGGCCTCGTTTACCTGTCTGTACAGACTACTCCGTGGTTCAAACCTGTACAATATTGTTTTCTGGTATAACTTTTAGCGTTCTCGATCTGACAGCTTGGCCTATTGTTAATCACAGAGCCTGCCTGATTTAAAAGATCCCTGCTTATAAAAATAGACTAGTGATCAAGGTAAAACGCCACGCGAGGAAGATGTCATGCACATATTGCTGACCGGCGGTACTGGTTTGATAGGACGTCAGCTCTGCCGACGCTGGTTGACCCAAGGCCACCGCTTGACCGTATGGAGTCGCCGACCCGAAAAGGTGGCCAAACTCTGCGGTGCCCAGGTGCGTGGAATAAGTCGGCTCGAGGAGGTTGGCCCGGAGCCGGTCGACGCGGTGATCAATCTCGCCGGTGCGCCGATTGTCGATCGGCCCTGGACCCACAGGCGTAAGGCATTGCTCTGGAGCAGCCGGATCAGCCTGACCGAAACGCTACTCGCCTGGCTGGAAAGTCGCGAGCAGAAACCTCAAGTACTGATTTCCGGTTCTGCAGTGGGTTGGTATGGCGACGGCGGTGAGCGAGTATTGACCGAGGTGTCGCCTCCGGTCAGTGAGGACTTTGCCAGTCAGTTGTGTATTGCCTGGGAAGAGACCGCGCAACGGGCCGAGGCCATGGGCATTCGCGTGGTACTGATCCGCACCGGGCTGGTGCTGAGCGCCGAGGGCGGCTTTTTGTCGCGCCTGTTATTGCCGTTCAAACTTGCGCTGGGCGGGCCGATCGGCAGTGGTCGGCAGTGGATGCCGTGGATTCATATCAATGATCAAATCGCCCTGATTGATTTTCTTCTGAATCAGAATGGCGTAAGCGGTCCTTATAATGCCTGCGCGCCGAAGCCGGTCCGTAATCGCGAGTTCGCCAAGACTCTGGGCAGTGTGTTGCATCGACCGGCGATAGTGCCGATACCGGCCTTCGCTTTGCGTGTCGGTCTGGGCGAGTTGTCACTGTTGTTGCTGGGAGGCCAGCGGGCCACACCGACGCGTTTGTTAGCGGCGGGTTTCATTTTCCAGTTCACTGATTTGCGCGCGGCCCTGGACGATTTATCCAGCCACCTTTGAAATAGGACGTTGCATGACCGATCACGCGTTGCTCCTGGTCAATCTGGGCTCGCCAGCCTCTACTTCAGTGGCAGATGTGCGCAGCTACCTCAATCAATTTTTGATGGACCCCTACGTCATTGACCTGCCATGGCCGGTACGGCGTTTGTTGGTCTCGCTGATTCTGATCAAGCGCCCTGAGCAGTCTGCCCACGCCTATGCCTCGATTTGGTGGGATGAGGGTTCGCCGCTGGTGGTGCTCAGCCGTCGCCTGCAACAGGCAATGACCGCACAGTGGAAGCAAGGCCCGGTGGAATTGGCGATGCGTTACGGCGAGCCGTCGATCGAAGCGGTGCTGACCCGCATGGCGGCCCAAGGCGTGAAGAAAGTGACGCTGGCGCCGCTCTATCCGCAGTTC
>JAPLSD010000709.1 GCA_026398835.1 Pseudomonas sp. | reverse complement strand
TGGGTTGCCATTAGTTGAAATGGATGATCTTCCACCAGCAGGATGCGCAAGTCGTGTTTGAACATATCGTTTCCATGCAGAAGAACTCACCTTGGTCGAGTTTAAAGGCCAGGGTCGTGGCTGAAAGTGCAGCGTCTTGGTGGCTTCACTGAATGTCAAAAGACGATGCCGGCGGTTCGTCATGTCCGACAGAACGGAAGGCGATTATTCCGCGAATACGAGACCAGTTCGATCAGTTTGCTCTTGACTGGGTGTAGGGGGATTCTCTGGGTACTGAGATGTACCCGGATTTTAGGAGAATTCGATCAGCCGCAGAGGGGGATTCTGACACGGCTGACCGATAAGTTTTACTGTGGGCTGGAGCGTCCGGTCATCTCTCGTGCCATCTCGCTGGCGTAACTGTCGGTCATGCCTGCGATGAAATCGATCATGCGCAGGAAGGAGGTATGCAAAGACCAGCTCGGGTCGGGGGCATTGTTACCCAGCAGATCGAGGATACGCCGGTTCTTGAAGGATGGAGTGCGACCGCCATGCTGTTCCAGAGCGGCACCGCAGAAGGCATTCAGCAGAATCTCCAACGTGGTGTAAGCCCCGATTTCATGCAAGGTCTTGCGCTTGTCCTGGAAGATTTTCTTGCGTGCCATGTCTTTGGCATTCAACACGCAACGCTTGGCTGGACCGTGCATATGCTCGACCAGGTCGCCATGGAGAGTGCCGGCCAACAGCGCATCCTGTTGTTCAACAAAGGCGCGTGCGGCGGCATTGGTCAGGTGCTCGATGGCTTTGCCGCGCAGGATCGCCAGCTTGCGCCGACGGGAGTCTTGCGGCCCGAGCTGGCGATAGGTTTCCGGCAGATCATCACCGACCAGCCCCAGCAGCAGGGACTCGACTTCGGCGTATTCCAGCAAGTCCATCTCCAGGCCATCCTCGAGGTCGATCAAGGCGTAACAGATGTCGTCGGCAGCCTCCATCAGGTAGACCAGAGGATGACGAGCCCATCGTTGCTCCTCAAGTTGAGGCAGGCCGAGTTTTTGAGCAATCTGCTCCAGCAGCGGCAGCTCACTCTGATAGCAACCGAACTTGTGTTTCTTGTAGCCCAGCGAGTCGGCGTGGCGTGCGGTCCAGGGGTATTTCAGGTAGGTGCCGAGGGTCGCGTAGGTCAGACGCGTACCGCCGTCGAACTGGTGGTATTCCAGCTGAGTGAGTACTCGAAAACCTTGAGCGTTGCCCTCGAAATTGAGGAAGTCGTTACGCTCGGCATCGCTCATGTCATCAAGCCAGCCACGGCCAGCGGCTTGCTGGAACCAATGGCGGATCGCATCTTCGCCCGAGTGACCGAATGGTGGGTTGCCGATATCGTGAGCCAGGCAGGCAGACTGCACCACCATGCCCAGGTCGCTGGGTTCGCACCAATCGGGCAGGGTGCCGCGGATTGTTTCTCCGACCCGCATACCCAATGAGCGACCGACGCAGCTGACTTCCAGCGAGTGGGTCAGGCGTGTATGGATATGATCGTTGCTGGAAACCGGATGCACCTGGGTCTTGCGGCCCAAGCGGCGGAAAGCACCCGAGAAAATGATGCGGTCGTGGTCTTTATGGAACGGGCTGCGGCCGAGTTCTTCCGGGCTGTGCAACGGCTTTCCGAGTCGTTCGCGGGTAAGCAAGGTCTGCCAATCCAAGGCTGGTTCTCTCCGTCAAGTGACTGAAGAGCTAGCTTCCCGGTTCGCGCACTTCGCTGCAAGGGGAACTACAGCCCGGCAGCGTCAATATCGATCAACAGCAAACGCTGGCCGTTGTCGAAGAATTGACAGACAGGATCAAACCTCTCGATAAAAAGGTTTGATCCCTGAGCTGAGCTGAGCTGAGCATTCGCAAGAATGCAGCCAGATGCGGCTGACTAGTCTTTACGGGGGGAGCCTTGCATCACCAGCTTGATCAGCGGCAACAGGCTGGCGCTGAGGCTGACCAGTCGAGTGAGGCTGCTGACGCCACCGCCCTTGGCTCCTCGACCGGTCAGAAACCCCAGCAAGGTCACCGCGGCAACGCCCCAGAGCGGCGCGTGCTTGATACCGAAGCCTTCCTGCCAACCTTGCGTCATCCCTCGCACACGCTGCAAGGGCAGCAGCAGGTTCTGGGACTCGTGGCGAATTTCCTGACGGTGCATTTCCATGCGCAGCCGGATCAGCGCCTTGCGCATTTCACGCCGCGAACTGCTTTGTGGTATGTCAGACAGACTCATGGCAGCAGGCGCTCCCTGTCGTTGGCCAATTCTTCAAGGGTGGCACTGAAGGGGGATGATTCGTCGAAGATGGCTGCTTTCAAACGCAGGGCGCAAAACAGCGCGGCAAGCGTATAGAAGACACAGAGACCGATGATCCCGGCCAGGCGATAGGTGTCCCAGAGCAGAATCAGCACCAGTGCCGAGAGCCCGACCAACAGCAACAAGGCAAAAACCAGTGCCAACCCGGCGAATAGCACCAGGCTTAGGGTGCGTGATTTTTGCTCTTGTAACTCGATGCCGAACAACTCGACATGGCTGTGCAACAAACCCAGGAAAGCGGCACCCAGGCGCCGCGATGAGGAGCTTGGGCCCGTTTCGGACGAGCCGGATTCGCCAATAGCCATATTAGCGCCGCGTCGCCAGCAGGCCGATCAGAAAGCCCACGCCGGCGGCAATGCCCACTGATTGCCACGGGTTGGCCTGTACGTAATCTTCGGTGGCAGTGACCGCTGCTTTGCTGCGTTCGCGCAGGGAGTCTTCGGTCAGTTGCAGGGTTTCGCGGGCGCGCAACAGGCTTTCGTGGATCTGGGAGCGCAATTCATCAGCTTGATCACCGGCTAGTGTCGCAGTGTGTTCCAGCAATCTTTCGGTGTCATTGACCAGTGTTTGAAAATCCGCCATCAGTATTTCTTGAGCAGTCTTTGCTGTTTTGCTGGCCATGGTTATCTCCGTAGGTGGCTTCTGATTGTTTCGAGTATGAGGCTTGCAGGAAGGTTCAGTGCAATGGCCTGGTACAGCTTTTGCTTTGTCGTGGTGCGTCGGTGAGCGATTTTGCGCTGAAGCTGGGCGTAAATGCGGCGCGAGCCATGAAAACCTTAACCTAAAAATTAAAACCCGCGAAAAAACCCTAGCGGCAATTTGCCTGTTCTTGATTCCTGCGCCAAAACGGTTCACCTCTATAAAAGCCGATACTGAGGCTGGGGCTAATTTGGTGCGCAAAAGGAGTCTTCGAACTGCTTTGGTGCTTTTTCCTGCATTCAGGTCTGCCAACTCCATGGAAAATTTGCAAAGCGCTGTGGACAGTCTGGTCCATAGCTCCAATACGCTGTTCATTCTGATGGGCGCGGTCATGGTTCTGGCCATGCATGCCGGTTTCGCCTTTCTTGAAGTGGGCACGGTCCGGCAAAAAAATCAGGTTAACGCTTTATCGAAGATCCTCAGCGATTTCGCCATTTCGACCCTCGCCTACTTCTTTATAGGCTATTGGATTTCCTATGGTGTGAGCTTTATGCAGCCAGCGGCGGTGATCAGCGCAGATCATGGCTATGGACTGGTGAAGTTTTTCTTCCTGCTGACCTTTGCTGCGGCCATCCCGGCGATCATCTCCGGAGGGATCGCCGAGCGCGCCAAATTCGTCCCGCAGCTGTGTGCAACGGCGCTGATCGTGGCATTTATTTATCCCTTCTTCGAAGGCGTGGTGTGGAACGGCAATTTTGGCCTGCAAGCCTGGTTGCTGGCGCGCTTTGGCGCGAGTTTCCATGACTTCGCAGGGTCGGTGGTAGTACACGCCATGGGCGGTTGGCTGGCGCTTGCCGCGGTGCTGTTGCTGGGGCCGCGGCAGGGCCGTTACCGAGATGGGCGCTTGGTGGCGTTCGCACCGTCGAGCATTCCGTTTCTGGCGTTGGGTTCGTGGATATTGATTGTCGGCTGGTTCGGCTTCAACGTGATGAGCGCGCAAACCTTGCAAGGGGTCAGTGGGCTGGTCGCGGTCAACTCGTTGATGGCGATGGTCGGCGGCACCATGGCGGCGCTGATTGTCGGCCGCAATGACCCTGGCTTTTTGCATAACGGCCCATTGGCGGGGCTAGTGGCGATTTGCGCCGGCTCCGACCTGATGCACCCGGTCGGGGCGCTGGTGACCGGCGTCATCGCCGGGGCGTTGTTCGTTTGGTGCTTCACTGCGGCTCAGGGGAAATGGAAAATTGATGATGTGCTCGGCGTCTGGCCGTTGCATGGGTTGTGCGGTGTCTGGGGCGGGATCGCTTGCGGTATTTTCGGTCAGAGCGCTCTAGGCGGCCTGGGCGGGGTCAGCCTGATCAGCCAGTTGATCGGGACCTCTCTGGGTGTCGTCGTGGCCTTGGCCGGGGGCTTTGCGGTGTATGGCACGATTAAATACTTCCATGGTCTGCGGTTGAGCCAGGAAGAGGAGTATTACGGGGCTGATTTGTCCGTGCACAAGATCGGCGCGGTGAGTCTGGATTGATTGTGCGCGGCTGAAATCGCTTTACCTGTAGGAGCAGCCGGTCGACGCTCCTACAAGGCCTTGTGCTTCCCTTCCATCCGTTTTATTACCCGCCGAGTAATCGCGCTTCGCAGGCTTCGACGGCTGACAATGTGCCAGACATCAGTACCTTGTCACCCGCGTGCAAATGGGTGGCACCCTCCAACGTCAGTTCGTTGCCACCGCGCTGCACGGCCTGAATGTCTACGCCCAATTGCTCCAGAGCCAGCTGGCTTAACGATTGACCGCAGGCGTAGGCATCGGCACCGAGATTGACCGCGTGCATCAGCACTTTTGGTTGCCCCCGATTGTCCAGCAGGTTGCTCTGCGCACCGTGATAAAAGCCATGCAGCAGGCGATAGCGGTTGTGCCGGACTTCGTTGACTTTGGTCTGGACCTGTTGCTCGGGCAGTCCGAGCATGATCAGCGCATGAGAGGCGAGCATCAGGCTTGACTCGAGCAGCTCCGGGACCACCTCGTTGGCACCTGCGGCTTTCAGCTCGGCTAATTGGCTGTCATCCCGGGTCCGAACCAGAATCGGCACCTCACCGTTGATTCGGCGAGCCTCCTTGAGCACGATCAAGGCGATGTCGGTTTTGTCCACGGCAATCACCAGCAACCGCGCCCGTTCGAGCCCGACGGCGACAAGCAGATCGCCACGACGGGAGTCACCATAGTGCACGCAGCTTTCACCGGCCGCGGCTTCCTGGACCCGCACCGGGTCGTCATCCAGCGCAATGAATCGCTGTTGTTCACGCCGCAGGAAGCGCCCGATGGACTGGCCCACGCGACCATAGCCGCAAATCACCACATGCCGGTGCAGCTCGGCATTGAGCTCGGTGATCTCTTCCAGTTTCGCCTCCTCATTGGGTTTGCGGTGCAAGCGGGCGGCGATGCCTGGGGCGGCGCGCAATAGCAGTGGCGTCAGCAGCATCGAACAGAACGTTGCCGCCAGCAGCAGACCACCGATGTCGGCAGGCATCAGTTTGCTCTGTTGCATCTGCGCCATGAGCGCGAAGCAGAACTCACCGCCTTGGGCCAGTGCCAGTCCGCTGCGCCAGGCTGTTTCGCCGTCGCTGCCTCGCCACTTGACCAGCGCTGCCACCACCAAGCCCTTGATCAACAATAGTGCCAGCGTCAGCCCGAGGATGAGTACCGCGTGGTTGGCGAATAATTGCAGGTCGATCAACATGCCGATACTGACGAAGAACAGCCCCAGCAAAATGTCGCGGAAGGGCCGGATATCGGCTTCGATCTGATGCCGGTAATGGCTTTCCCCCAGCAGCATGCCAGCGAGGAAGGCGCCAAGGGCAGGGGAGAGGCCAAACAGGTGAGTCAACCAAGCCGTCAGCAGGACGATGACCAATGCCAGCAGGACGAACAATTCGGCGGAGTGGGAAGCAGCGACCTCATAGAACAGCCGTGGCAGCAGCCAGCGACTGGCCAACAGCAGGCCGACAAACAGTACGACGGTTTTTCCCAGGGTGACCGGCAGCACCCAATACCAGGTCTGATCACTGCTGCCGGCAAACACGGGAACCAGAGTCAGCAAGAGCACCGCGACCACATCCTGGAACAACAGCACACCGATTGCATTCTGGCCGTGGCTGCTGAAAATCTCACCCAGACTGGTCAATTCTTTACTGACGATGGCG
>JAPLSD010000453.1 GCA_026398835.1 Pseudomonas sp. | reverse complement strand
TCAGGTCCGTGGCGCCTTGCTGGTCGCGCCGGCCGATGTCGAACGCCCTGCCTGCGCGCCGGCCTTACGCAATTTCGCGCCGATCCCGACGCACTTGTTGCCGTTTCCCAGCCAGATCGTCAGCTCGGACAACGACAGCGCCGTCAGCGCCACCCGTGCCCTTGAGCTGGCCCGCAACTGGGGCGCCGAAGCCGGAATTCTGGCGGGTGCTGGCCATATCAATGTGAAGTCCGGTCACCAACGCTGGGAGCAGGGCTTCGCCTACCTCTACCGTCTGCAAAATCGCATGGAACAGCATTCCCTGCGTCGCGCTTAAGTCCTTTATTTTTTTAACGCCCCCGTCTTCCGGCGGATTTGGGCGGGAGTCTGCCATGAGCCTGCATGAAACCTTCGGTCAGCCGCTGCTGACCTTTCCCGATGCGGAAAAAAGCCCCCTGAGTATTCGCGCCAAGGCGCTGGTGTTCGTCGACCCACGTTCACGGCAGCTGCGCCAGGAGCTCGAACAACTGGCCCCGCGTTCGATTTCTGTGCTGATCCGCGGTGAAACAGGCAGCGGTAAAGAATTGCTGGCGCGGCACATTCATCGTGCCAGTGACCGTGGTGGTTTGTTCGTCTCGGTCAACTGCGGGGCGATTAGCCCGACGTACGCCGATGCCGAGTTGTTCGGCTATGCCGCCGGCAGTTACACCGGTTCAGCCAGCAGTCGCGCTGGCTGGTTTGGTTCAGCCAATGGCGGCACCTTGTATCTGGACGAAATCGGTGACTTGCCGTTGCCGATCCAGATCAAATTGCTCGCGGCGCTAGAGAACCACGAAGTCACCCGTGTCGGCGCTCAGCAGCCGAGCCCGGTGGATGTGCGGTTGGTGGCGGCGACGAGCATCGACCTGGTGCAAGCGGTGAGTGCCGGGAAATTCCACGAGCGGCTGTATCACTACTTGAGCGAAGGCCAACTGGAGCTGCCGGCGCTACGCGAACGGGTCGGCGATATCCTTTCGTTGTCCGAGTATTTCCTCGGCATTTACAGTCAGCGCCTGGACCTGCCGGTGCCGTTGATCAGCGAAGCGGCGCAGCAATTGCTGGAACGGCACAGCTGGCCGGGCAATACCCGTGAACTGGAGAACGTCATTCACTTTGCACTGCTGGTGAGCAGTGGCGACGAGATTTTGCCGGAGCATCTGAACCTGCCGGAAAGCCTGGCGCCGTTGCCGTTGATCGAGCAACAGGTGGGGCACGTCATCAGGGCAGGTACGCCCTCACAATTGAGCGCGCTTAAGCAGTTGCTGGAACAGACTATCCAGCGGCTACAGGTTGTGTTGTAGAGCTGTTGGCGCCTGTATGAGCAAAATGGAATATGAAAGTGAATAAAAGATATTGTTCGGGAATAAAAAATCTCGGTATTGTCCGCTCCACGCCAGCGATAGCACTTCACTGGCACCTCACTTGAAGCCGTCGTCAATGACGACTGTGATTTTCGATAAGGACACTGCATGAAAAAGGTTCTGTTGTTCACCGCATTGGCGGCTGCCCTGACTGCGGGTTTGGCTCAGGCCAACGAGAAACTGGTGGTTGCCGCAACGCCGGTGCCACACGCCGAGATCCTCGAGTTGATCAAACCGACCCTCGCCAAAGAAGGCGTTGATCTGGAAATCAAAGTCTTCACCGACTACGTACAACCGAACGTGCAGGTCGATCAGAAGCGTCTGGACGCCAACTACTTCCAGACCCTGCCGTACCTGAAAAGCTTCAATGAAGGCAAAGGTACAAACCTGGTAACCGTGATCGGCGTTCACGTCGAACCTTTCGGTGGTTACTCGAAGAAAGTCAAAACCCTGGCTGAGCGCTCTGGCCACGCCAAAAGACATCGCCAAGAACCCGCACAACTTCAAGTTCAAAGAACTTGAATCGGCCATGCTGCCGCGGGTTCTGGACCAGGTTGACCTGGACATGATCAACACCAACTACGCGCTGGCAGCCGGCCTGAACCCGGCCAAGGATGCACTGGTCATCGAAGGTGCTGATTCGCCGTACGTGAACTTCCTGGTGGCCCGTCCGGACAACAAGGACAGCGACGCCATCCAGAAACTCGCCAAGGCGCTGACCAGCCCGGAAGTGAAAGCCTTCATCGCGAAGAAATACAGCGGCGCAGTACTGCCGGCGTTCTGATTTCGCGCGTTTTAACACCTTTTCAAGGTTTCAACGTCGACGGCTGGTAAAGCGTCGGCGTTTTTTATTGGGCGCGAAAAAGTCGATCGTTCCCTCGCTCCTGCGTGGGAACGATCATCAGCGGCTTTGTGTAACTCCGTTATCAAGCGCCTACCTAGCAGTTCTGCTAGGTAGGCGACGGGCTGATATCCGTGCAATCTAAGCCTTCTTCACGCGAAGAATCAGGCCATGAAGACGCCGGAAACGCTTTTGTGCCATTACGTCTACGACGCGTTGGATCGGCTGACCGGGCTTGTGCCCTCAGAGCAAGAACAGGTGCAGCGGTTTTATAACAGTGAGCATTTGGCCACTGAGCTTCAGGGGCAGACGTCGCGGACCGTGTTCCAGCAAGGCACTCAATTGCTCGCGCTACAGCAGCGACAAGGTGATGAGGTCGACAGCCAGTTACTGGCCACCGATCAGCAGCGTTCTGTCCTGCACGCCATCGACGGGGTTCAACACCGGTATAAAGTCTATTCACCTTACGGCCATCGACGCGCTGAAAGCGGCCTGAGCAGCCTCCTCGGTTTCAACGGCGAGCGCCCGGACCCAGTGACCGGACACTATCTGCTGGGCAACGGGCATCGGGCGTTCAACCCGGTGTTGATGCGCTTCAATAGCCCGGACAGATTGAGTCCGTTTGGGCGGGGCGGGTTGAATCCGTATGCGTATTGCTTGGGGGATCCGGTTAACCGGAGTGATCCGAGTGGGCAGGAATCTGTGGAGTCATGGGTGTTTCTGGGATTGGGAGTGATCGGGCTGCTCGCTTCGGTGGTGGGTGCATTCCCCTCGATTGGGTTTGTTGAGGCGGCCAAGTCATTGAAGAAGGGAGTAGTTACTCGCAGGGCTGTCGCCAAGGTAACTGGCACAACGATAGGGATCGTCGCAGGTACTGTGAGTGTGGGCAGGCTTGCATTGAACATCGCAGATCCAGACTCTGAAGACTCGAAAACCCTGCTCTACGTTGGCGCCGCGCTGGGTGTTTTGTCGCTTCTCGGCGCGGGAGGCGCGACCTTTTTGAGCTGGCGTGCGAGCCGTGGGGTTAAGGCAAAGACGACGACGGTATTTACGCAGACCTCAAATTCTTCCAGTTCTCGAGGGTCGTCGCTTGTTCAACGCTCGCCGAGGGAGTCGCTGACACCGGGGCTATATGATCCTTCAGCTCCGCCCCTGACGCCGGGCATCGATTTGAATCAATATGACTGGATGAATCCAGAAACTCAGGCGGCTCTGAACAATCTTGGCGGAGGATCACAGTCTTCCCGGTACACAACACCTCGTAACTCCGTCACAGACATTCGTAGAACATGACGCAGGAGAACCATCAGCCTAAGTGTTTGCCTGTCCCTCAATCCGGCCAATACCACGCCGGCTCATCCAGCATCCCCTGGCCAACGATCTCGGTCTGGCCAAAATTCTTCTCCAGCACGATGGAATTGCATTCCGGGTCTTGCTGCAACGCCGCAATCAAACGACTGGCATGGGACACCACCCACACTTGGCATTGTTCTGAAGCACGGATGATCAGCCGTGCTAGAGCCGGCAACAGATCTGGGTGCAGGCTGGTTTCCGGTTCGTTGAGCACCATCAAGGTCGGCGGACGCGGGGTCAGCAACGCGGCGACCAGCAGCAGATAACGCAGCGTTCCATCCGATAGCTCCGCAGCCGACAGTGGCCGCAGCAACCCTTCCTGATAAAACTCGATAGCGAAACGGCCACCTTGTAGCGGCGCAATATTCAGCGTCGCGCCGGGGAATGCGTCGCTAACGGCTGCCTGCAATGCCTCTGGGTCACCGATTTCGCGGATGGTTTGCAACGCGGCGGCGAGGTCGCGCCCGTCGTGATGCAACACCGGTGTGCGGGTGCCCAATTGCGGTTGGCGCGCGGGGGCCTCGGCGTCGCTGCGAAAGTGGTCATAAAAACGCCAGCCGCGAATAGTCTCGCGCAGCAACAACACCTCCGGCGAAGAGCGCAGGCTGCCGACCTGATCGAACAGGCTGTCGAAGGTCGGCGTGTGCTGGGCCAGCACATCCCAACTGTGGCCTTCGCGGGCGCGGATCATGGCTCCGGCGCGGTTGACCAGCAGGCTGGCCGGGCGATAAATCGGACCAGCCCAAATGCATTCACGTTTGATTTCCGGGTCCAGAGAGAAGTACGAGACGTGTTCCGGGAGCGGTTTTGGTAGACCCAAGGCAATGGCGTAGCTGAAGTCTTCTGCCGCAAAACCCAGGCGCAGACGCACGGCGTTTTGCCGTGGCCCGCCTTGAACCGGCACTTCGCCGCTGCGCATGCGTCGCGTGATGTTCTCAGGCCCCGCCCAAAACGTTGAATCCAGCCCGCCCTCACGGGCCAGCGCATTGATAACACCACCCTGGGCCGTTTCGGCCAACAGCCGCAGGGCGCGATACAGGTTGGACTTGCCGCTGCCGTTGGGGCCGGTAATCACATTCAACCGTTCGAGGGGGATCACCAATTTATTGATCGAGCGGTAATTGGCCACCGCAAGGGTTTTGAGCATCGTGATTTTCCGGCTGCGTGGCCCGGCAGTTTGCCTGATTGCCACCGACGCTGTGATCCCTTGTGGCGAGCGAGCTTGCTCGCGCTGGGGCGTGAAGCGGCCCTAAACCAGCCATCGCGAGCCTTTCAGATAAATCGTATCAATCGGTTACGGCTGCTGCGCCCGAACACGGACTGAGCCGAACAGGAGCAAGCGCCCTCGTCACAAAGTGTGCTCTTATCACTGCGTGCCTCTGGAACAGTGCTCTAAGCTGCGGCGATAAAAAGCCTGTTGAACGCCAGCACCCGCGGGTGTTTGTGCAGGAGGTGCAGCCCGCCGATTTCGCGGCGTCGGTGACGCTCACCGGCGATGTCCAGGCCAGGGTCCAGACCGAGTTGTCGTTTCGTGTAGGCGGCAAAATCATCCAACGTATGGTCGATGTCGGTGACCGGGTTTCGGCCAGGCAGGTGCTGGCCAAACTCGATCCGAAAGACCTGCAAACCAACGTTGATTCAGCCCAGGCGCAGGTCGTTGCGGAACAGGCGCGGGTCAAGCAGACCAGTGCGGCGTTCGTCCGCCAACAGAAACTTTTGCCCAAGGGCTACACCAGCCAGAGCGAGTACGACACGGCCCAAGCCGCGTTGCGCAGTAGCCAGAGTGCTTTGACCGCAGCTCAGGCGCAGTTGGCCAACGCCCGCGAACAACTCAGCTACACCTCACTGATCGCCGATGCGCCGGGAGTGATCACTGCGCGTCAGGCCGAAGTCGGG
>JAPLSD010000015.1 GCA_026398835.1 Pseudomonas sp. | reverse complement strand
TGCCTGTGGTGCCATGAAGACGCGACTCCGCATCATTACGATGCGGGCTTTGTCGTGCTTAAGGCACCGGTTGAATATGCGCAGCTGGTCAGCGCCTTGAAGCAGTATTTCAGTTTTCATTCGCTGTCGGCTTCAGCGTGAGGGCCGGGTCCGCTATCGCGAGCAAGCCCGCTCCCACATTAGATTGATGTTAGCCGCAAATCTGGCGGCTGAACTCAATCCAGTGTGGGAGCGGGCTTGCTCGCGATGGGGTCTTACATTCAGCAATTGCTTAACTGACAAACCGAACCCTACACCCTCACCGAATGCTCGCGATCCATCATTTTTTCGACCAACAACAACCCCAATTCCATAAGGCTATGGATCGCCAGGGCGAGGTTGCGGTGTTTGCCTTCCAGTTCATCGGACAGGTCGAGGGTCAGGATGCTGGCCGAGCAGAAGGTTTCGTAGGTGTGGGCCAGCAGGGCTTCGGGGTTGATGTCCGGGGCGACGGTGAATATCTGCGGCGGACGGTCGTTGCTGGCGCGTGGCTTGTCCGATGGCGACGGGGTCAGGTAGTGGTCGAGGGGCTGGAGTGCGGCCTCGTGAAGCTTTTTCGAATCGAGGGCTTCGTGGGGCGAAACGTTGTCGGATTCGGGGGGATTGGGGGTGACTTTGAACATGGTTGGTATTCCTTGAGTGGTGCTGCCACCGCCTCGCTACTAAACGAAGGGGTGGCGGCTGTACGCAGGTTAGTAGACCGGGGAATCCAACCAAAGCCGGCGCGCCCGAGGGCGCCCTGCGCGCAACCACCATCAAGTGCAGGCGAAAGAACGCCTGACTGATTGGAGCTAATGCACCTTAGTTGGTAACCACGGGCTACTAAACCCGATCGCTGATGGGCAGCGACTGGAGAACCTTAGTAGCGTGGGGCAAGGTGCACAAGCGGGGCGATTCTGGGGGATGTGTAGGCAATGGCGCAAGTTAGTGTAGTCAGTGAAAAGTTTCGAAATAGATGCCTGCGACATTAATAGTTGCCGTGCAGGGCTTAACCCGTTAAAGCACGCCAGCCTTCTTCCAGCTCAAGTAACGCGTCACCAGTTCGGCGCCCAGTTCACTGGGCCGCGCATCCAGTACCGGAACGCCGTGAGCGGTCAATCGCTCATGAAGTTCGGCCCGTGCATTCAAGTAATCGACCGTGCCGCAGTAGGTCAGGGCTTCGGACAAGGTTTGCACGGGCGCTTGCCGCACGCTGTCGAGTACTTCCTCGCGCAGGCTGGCGACCAACACGCGATGTTGTCGACTCAGGCGTTTGACGGCGGTCAGCAATTCTTCGTCGTCTTCATCCCGCAGGTTAGTCACCAATACCACCAGCGCCCGGCGTTTTTGTCGGGCCAGCAGTTGGTTGGCGGCGGCCTGATAGTCGGCGGGGCGTTGGCTGCTGTCGAGGTCGTAGACGGCGTTGAGCAGGACGTTGAGTTGGCCGCTGCCTTTGACCGGGGCGAGGTAACGCGGTTGCTCGCCGGCAAAGGTGCTCAGGCCCACCGCATCGCCCTGGCGCAGGGCGACGTAGCTGAGCAACAGGCAGGCATTGAGGGCCTGGTCGAAGTGCGCCAGCTCAAAGTCCTGGCTGCGCATGCGTCGGCCGCAGTCGAGCATGAAGATAATCTGTTGGTCGCGTTCGTCCTGATACTCACGGGCAATCGGTGTGCGCTGGCGCGCGGTGGCTTTCCAGTCGATCTGCCGCAGGCTGTCGCCTTCGCGAAACTCGCGCAGTTGGTGAAACTCCAGGCCCAACCCGCGACGTTGACGCTGGCGCACACCGAGCTGGCTGAGCCAGTTGTCCACGGCCAATAGTTGTGCGCCATACAACCGGGCAAAGTCCGGGTAGACACGGGTGCTGTCGATCAGGGGCAGATAACGTCGATCAGACCACAATCCCAGTGGGCTGGGCAGGTTGATTTCGCAGCGTTCGAAGCTGAAATGACCGCGCTTGAGCGGGCGCAGGCGGTAGCCGATCTGGCTGTGTTGGCCAGGCTGCAGCTCGACCAATTGCGGCAGATTCTCGAAGCTCAGACCGTCTGGCACGTGGTCGAACAGGTGTACGTTCAGCGGTTGGTGATAGTCGTGCTGGATATCCAGACGTACTTCGCCCCAACGACCCAGCGCCAGGCTGCCGGGCATCTGCCGTTGCAGGCGCGGCGAGGGCAGGCGTTTGAGCCTGAATGCATCGAGCATTGCCAGGAGCAGGAGGGCCAGTAGCAGTCCCCAGCCGATGGACTGGATGTTTTGCGCCACGTCGACCCCAAGCGCTCGGAATGAGCCCAGCACAATGCCGATGCCCAGCAAAACGCCGAGCCAGATCAGCAGTAGGCGGGTGGGTTTCATGGGTGTTGGGTTTCCGCGCAAGGTTTCAGACCGTGTGTGGACCGCCGATTCACCATTAATACATTCACAACCGAGGTGCCGGGACTTGGTCGAGCAGTTGTTTGAGCACTTGATCGACCTCCAACCCTTCGATATCCAGCTCCGGTGCGATGCGCACGCGGTGGCGCAGCACGGCCAGCGCGCAGCCTTTAATGTCATCCGGGATCACAAACTCACCGCCACGCAGCAAGGCTCGGGCCCGTGCGCCGCACACCAGCGCGATCGAGGCGCGAGGCCCGGCACCGAAGGTCAGACCCGGCCAGCTGCGGGTGGTGCGGGCTAAACGCACGGCGTAGTCGAGCACCTGTTCGTCCAGCGGCAAATCGCTGGCGATGCGCTGCAAGGCCAGTACGTCCTTGGCTTGCAGTACGGTGCGCAGCGGTTGTACGTCGAGCATGTCGGCCCTGGTCGAACGGCTGACCTGACGAACCATGTTCAATTCCTGGTCGGCATCCGGGTAGTCCATGCGCACCTTGAGCATGAAGCGGTCGAGCTCGGCTTCGGGCAGCGGGTAGGTGCCTTCCTGTTCGATGGGGTTTTGCGTGGCGAGCACCATGAACGGCTGGCCGATTGGCAGCGCGCGACCTTCGAGGGTGACCTGACGCTCCTGCATGGCTTCGAGCAGCGCCGCCTGGGTTTTTGCCGGGGCGCGGTTGATCTCGTCGGCCAGCAGCAGGTTGGTGAACAGCGGGCCTTTACGCAGCTTGAACTGCTCGGTTTGCATGTCGTACACCGCGTGGCCGGTGACATCGCTGGGCATCAGGTCCGGGGTGAACTGGATGCGCGCAAAGTCACCGCCGAAGCAACGGGCCAGGGCGCGGACCAATAAGGTCTTGCCCAGCCCCGGCACGCCTTCGAGCAGCACATGGCCACCGGCAATCAGTGCCGTGAGTACGTCATCGATGACCGCGTCCTGGCCGATCACGGCTTTTCGCAGCTCATAGCGTAATGCCTGAGCCAGTTGACTGGCTCGCTGACGCTGCTGAGCGGCGTGCGCCTGCGGGCTGGCAGGCTCGAAATGACCCACATCCTTCGGTTGTTCACTCATAAGGCATTCCTGAGGGTTTGCAACTGGGCCACCCGACGGCTGAAGTCAGCGCTGGAAAGCCGCTGTCTGGGGCGTGGGCTGAGTGCCTGGCTGATTGCACGGGTGGGTTGGCGGGTCAGGCGTGCGAGCACCTGCCATTGTTCGGCAACGCCGAGTCGTTCAAAACCGGGGTGGCGGCGTCGGGCGCGGCGCAGGATGTCCTGCTGCAACCCGTGCAACAGGCTGGCCTGGCCACTGCGTCGCAACAGGAAATCAGCACTGGCGCGCAGGTGTTCCTGGAGCTGTCGGCGGGCCTTGGGTGCTGGCGATTGCACAGGGCCGCGGCGCATGGCGACGTGCCAGATCCCAAGCCCGGCCAAGGCCGCGAGCGCGACCAACGCTTGAGGGAAATAACGCAGCAGCAAGGTCAACAGGTCGTCGTGTTCAGTATTGAAGAGCAGGGTCACGCCGGTGTCCGAATACAGGTACCAGAGCAGCCAGGCATTGTCGAACTTGCCGATGTTCGGGTTTTTCCAGAGCTCGGCGTCGGTGACCACGGTGATCGAACCCAGGCCATAGCTCAGTTGCATCATGTGGGTGGCCAGGGCGCTGTTGGCCCAGGACTGGGCGAGGTTTTTCGGGTCTTCGAGATGAAATTCGGTGTCGAAGCTGGCGTAGGCCGGCGCCTCTTCGTCCTCCAGATAGAGCTTGGTCAGCTTGGGGTAGGGGTCGTCGCGGGATTTGGGGGGCGGGCCTTTAAGGTCTTTGCTCAGGGATTGGCGCAATTGCACGCGGTCGAGCAGCAGGTCACCACTGCTGCCCGTCTGCTCATTCCACAGCGCCTCGGCGACAAACAGCAATCGCCCGCCGGCCCGGGCCCAGTTCAGCACCTGATTGACCTGACGCAGACTCATGTTTGACCTGTCGCCCAGTAACAACAGGCTTTGCTGGCGTGGCTCCAGAGTCGGCAGGATATCGAGGCTATTGGCGTGGGCGACCTGCAAGCCTCGCCTGCGCAGAAAATGTTCGGCGGCCAGGTATGGATTGGCTTGGGCTTCGGGAGAGGGGCCATGATCGATCACTTCCTGATAAGGCTCGGCGTTCAGGTAGACATAGGCACCCAGTGCTACCAGCAAACCGCTGGTGAGCAAGCCGATGAGCAGTAGCAGACGACGGTTCATCAGTGCGACCCCGCGCCGAACAACTCACGCCAGCCGTCACAGAGTTCCTGTTGCAGATGCGCAGGGGGTAGCTGGTGACCGTAAGCCAGGTTCTGCCAGTGCAGCGTCAGGCTGGTGCTGAAGGCTTGCAGCGCCGGTTGTTGCAGAGACTGGATGCGCTCCAGTACCTGGCCTTCGGTGTCGGCGGCTTTCAGCGGGACGTGAAAGTCATGCAGCAAACGGCTGAGCAAGGCTCGATACAGCAGGCCAAGGGCTTCGCGAGGTTGGGTCTGCCAAAGACTTTCGGCGCTGGCGGCAACATCGGCGGGTAGGGTTTGGAGGCTGACGTCCAGGCCGAACAGTTGCGCAGGGGCAGAGCGCGGGATCTGGCTGCGCAGCACCGGGCGGCGACTGACAAATGCCCGCAACCATTCGCGATAACGCCAGAGTAGCAAGGCAACGGCTCCGATGACGCTGGCCCAGAGCAGAACTTCTATGACCTTGGCCAGAGTGCCAAGGCTGCGGCTATCGAACATCCCGAAAAGCGCTTTCAACCATGCAGGTGATTCTGTGTTGTCGGCAGGTGATGGTGTGTCTTCGCCGAATCGATAACGGGTGACGGTTTGCGTATTCGTGAAGGGCGGCTTGTCGAGAATGGCTTTAATGCTGTCCTTGGCGGCCTGGCTGGTCAGCGGTTGCTCGAGCAGGCGCGGGCTGTCTAGAGCGCTGGGTGATTCGCCGGCCCATGCCGGCTGCGCAATGGGCACCAGCATCAGCCCGGCCAGCATCAAGGTGACAGCGGCGCTGCTCAAGCGCTGGCGCAGCCGCCGAAAGATCAGTTCGATGTCCCAGGCTTCGAGTTCGGTGCGCCGGTTGAGGTACAGGCTGAAGCCGCACGCAACATAGATGGGTTCCCAGACAATCAGCACCACGACGTAGAGGGCATTGAGCAGGTGTTCCAGCCACAGCCAATCCTGCTCGGCAGCGGCGATCAGCGATTGCCAGCTCCAGTCGAGCTCGATATGTTGCGGCAGGAACAGGTAGAACAGCACCATCAGTCCGATCCACCAGGCCATTTCCAGATGGGTGCCGATCACGGTCAGCCAACGTGCAGCGCCGCTGTTGCGTTGTTGCAGTACCAGCAATCGTTGCTGTCGGGCCTGACCGCTCAGCCCCTCAAGCTGCACGACGGGCATGATGAAGCTGCGGCTCAGGCTCAAGCGGCGCCAGGTCAGGCTGGCCAGCAGTTGCGGTTTGAGCAGGCGCGGCCATTGGCTTAGCGCCTGCTTCACGCTTGGGGTTTCACCGAACAGGGCTTTGGAAAGGATATACAGCGGCAGTCGATCGAACGCCGGTTTCAACCACCAGAACAGCAGCAAGGCGATGTTCGGTGAGTCCCAAAGCAGGAGGCTGAGCAGCGCAAAGATCGGCAGGGTGATGGCCGCCCAGCTGGTCATCAACAGACGTCGATGTTGCTGACTCAGCAGTACGCCCAGATCCATGGCTTCCCAGTCTGTACGTGGGCGGATAACCACACTGGCGTCACTCAGGCGCATGGGGCGTACGTCCGGCAAACATCAGGTATGCGGCCATCAGCAACCAAAGAGCGGCGCCCACCAGATATTTGATCATGGGTGAGGGCTCGGTCATCGAGGACCAATAGGCTTCTATAAAGGCAGCAATCACCAGAAACAGCATCACACCGCAAATCAACTGCACACTCTTGCGTGCCGCCAGTCGCAGGGCCTCACTGCGCGTCAGGCGCCCGGGTGCGATCAATGCCCAGCCCAGTTGCAGGCCAGCCGCGCCGGCCAGGGCAATGGCGCTGAGTTCGAATGCGCCATGGCCGATGACGAATGACCAGAAGGATTCCCCATAGCCGATGTGCGTCAGGTGGCCGGCGATGGCGCCGATCATCAGGCCGTTGACGATCAGGAAAAACACACTGCCCAAGCCAAACAGCAAACCACTGGCGAAGGTCTGAAAGGCGATACCGATGTTGTGCATGATGTAGTAACCGAACATCGCCCAGTCTTCACTGGACGCCCGTTCGGCCGTGCGTCCCAGGTGATGGGCCGTGGGGTCGTGCATGCTGTGCATCTCGGACACCTGCTCGGCAGACACCACACTGTAGATCAGCCCCGGGAACAGGTAGACCAGAATGCCGATGCCGATCAGGCTGCCGAAAAACAACAGACTGGCCACCCACACAAAACGCCATTGCTCGCGGACCAACCGTGGGAAGTCGGCAAGGATGAAGCTCAGCAGATGGGCGCCCAACTGACTGCGGTGACGGTAGAGTTGTTGATGACCGCGCAGTGCGAGTTGTTGCAGCGGGTCGATCAGGAAACTGCTGTAGCCGCGTTCCTGGGCCAGGGCCAGATGCTGACACAGTCGTCGGTAGTCCTTGGGGAAGCTGACGCAGTCATCGGCTCGCGCTTTGCCATGCTCCAGCTGTTCCAGGCGTTGGGCAAATTGGTCCCATTCGGGTTGATGGCGACTTTCGAACAGGCTTTGCTTCATATCGGCCCCAACAAGCCGCGCGCGATGCCGTTGAGTTCGGCGACGGCGCAAGGGGGTGATACGTGCAGCGGCTCGGCAAGGATGGCTGCGAGCTCATGGACTCGCTCATCGGAGAGTTCGCTCTGGCGTTCGGCAAAGCTCAATACGGCGCGTTGTTCATTCAGGTTGAGGACAAAGGGCGGCCGTAGCGGTTGAGCAAGGGGAAGTTGCGGGCGGGCCACGGGCTGTTCGCGGTAGATCACCAGCGTGCCGGCTGCCAGGTCACCGAGGCGCTTGAAGGTGGGGTGTTGCAAGCAACTGAGGGCCCCAAGGACGTAGCCGAAAGGCAGCATATCGACAACACGCAGCAGATTGCGGGTCAGGGAGGCAACCCAGCCAATGGGGGTGCCGTCGTCATGGACGACTCGCAATCCCATTAACTGTTTGCCCGGCGTTCGGCCCTGGTTGAGCACTTCGAACAGCACCATGTACCACCAGCTGATGCCAAACAAAAGGATCGAGCCTAGCCCGATGCCGAGCTCTTCCAGAAACCCCAGGGCAATGAACAGCAGGGCAAGAAGCAACCCGCGAATTCCCAGGTCGATGGAGAAGGCCAGCGCTCGGGGCATCAGCCCGGCTGGACGTAGCGGCAGGTCGATGCCTTCCGGCGTCTCGACCTGATACCGAGTGTCCAGTGGCGGGTGCAGCAGCGTTTTGCGTGG
>JAPLSD010000415.1 GCA_026398835.1 Pseudomonas sp. | reverse complement strand
GTCTCTGCCATTTTCGGCTGGCGATACAGATCCAGCAGTACCTGATCAAGCACCGAAGACGCGCCAAAAGGTCTCGGGTCGTTGAGGATCGCCACCACTGCCCAGGTATTACCATTGCTGTCACGGCTGAAGCCGGCGATGGCGCGCACGGTATTCAGGGTGCCGGTCTTGATATGCGCTTCACCGGCCATTGCCGTGCGTTTCAGGCGTTTGCGCATGGTGCCGTCCGTACCGGCAATCGGCAACGAGCTGATGAACTCCGCCGAGTACGGGCTTCTCCAGGCCGCCTGCAGCATTGCCCCCATTTCACGGGCGCTGACCCGTTCGGCGCGGGACAAGCCGGAACCGTTCTCCATGACCAGATGCGGTGCAGTGATGCCTTTCTTCGCCAGCCACTGACGCACAACACGTTGCGCGGCTTTGGCGTCGTCAGCGTCGGCGTCGTTGCGGAACTGTGCGCCGAGGCTGAGGAACAGCTGCTGGGCCATGGTGTTGTTACTGTATTTGTTGATATCGCGGATGATCTCCGCCAGATCCGGCGAGAACGCCCGGGCCAGAACCTTGGCGTCTTTTGGTACAGCGGCCAGACGATCCTGGCCCTGAATACTGCCGCCCAGTTCCTGCCAGATCGCCCGTACGGCGCCAGCGGTGTAGGTCGCGTGGTCGAGCAAAGAAAGGTAGGTCTGCGAGCTGCAGCCGTCGCCCAACTGACCGTTGACCGTCACACTCATGCCGCCGTCGGCCTGGGCCACCGGGTTGTAGCGCACGTTGCCGGTGCACTCCTTGGAATTGATGGCCTTGACCTGATTGTCGATGTGAATGCTGGCAATCGGTGGTTCGACGGAAATCAGTACCTTGCCCGAGTCATTACGAGCGACGAAGCGCAGGGCCTTGAGGTTGACCATCAGCGCGTCGGGTTTGACCAGGAAAGGCTTGTTCTCGTTATTACCGTCGTCATTGAACTCCGGCAGTTGCGGTTGCACGAAGAAATTGCGGTCCAGCACCAGATCACCGGTGACTTGCTGCACACCATTGGCCCGCAGGTCACGCATCAGCAACCAGAGCTTTTCCATGTTCAGCTTCGGATCGCCGCCGCCCTTGAGGTACAGGTTGCCGTGCAGGATGCCGCCACTCAGGGTGCCGTCGGTATAGAACTCGGTTTTCCACTGATGGTTCGGACCGAGCATTTCCAGCGCGGCGTAGGTGGTGACCAGTTTCATGGTCGAAGCCGGGTTGACCGACACATCGGCGTTGAAGATCGTTGGCGTGCCGGGGCCATTGAGCGGGATCATTACCAGTGACAGGGCGTTGTCCTGCAATTTGCTGGCTTTGAGTGCTTGTTGAACTTTAGGTGACAGAGAGGTGTTGATCGGGGCAGCGGATACAGGCAGGGCCAGGGGCAGAAGAAGACTGGCAAGCAGCAATGGACGCAAAGATTTGATCATGTGAAGTAAAACCCTACAGCCGAGGGGAAAAAGACGAGGGCATGTTGATAAATTCCCTCAGTGGTCATGAAAGTGTCGGCATTATGCCCCAAGGTGTAGCGGCTTGTGCCGTGCCCAGTGCCTCTAATCGGCTATTTTTTTACGGACGGTGTGGCCAAGGCCCTATAGAGGCGGGCAATCGGCTGCTTAAACTGCTAAAGTGCCGCCCGTTATTACTTATGAGGATTGTTCCATGGCGACTAACCGTTCCCAGCGTCTGCGCAAAAAACTGTGCGTCGATGAATTTCAAGAGCTGGGTTTCGAGCTGAACCTGGATTTCAAAGAAGATTTGGCTGATGAAGCTATTGACGCTTTCCTCAACGAGTTCCTGGACGAAGCGATGGAGGCCAACGGCCTCGGCTATGTTGGCGGCGATGACTACGGTCTGGTTTGCCTGATCAAACGCGGTTCGGTCAGCGAAGAGCAGCGCGCCAAGGTCGAAGCCTGGCTCAAAGCCCGCACCGAGCTGACTAGCGTTGAAGTCAGCCCGCTGTTGGACGTCTGGTACCCGGAAAAGCCAATCAATCCGGTAGCCTGATGTTCTGAACCGGCGGCCCTTGGGCCGCCGATTCGTTTGCGTCGTAGCCCATTTTTCAGGGCCCGCCTGTCAGGCTTTACGCCAATTCAGAATCACCAACGTCAACACCCCCGCAACAATCCCCCAGAACGCCGAACCGATCGAAAACAGCGTCAGCCCCGATGCGGTAACCATGAAGGTGATCAGCGCGGCTTCGCGTTCCTTCACTTCGTACATGGCGATGCTCAGGCCGTTGATGATTGAGCCGAACAAGGCCAGTGCGGCAATCGACAGCACCAGTTCTTTCGGTAGCGCGGCGAACAGCGCGGCCAGCGTTGCGCCGAAGACCCCGGCAATCCCGTAGAAAATCCCGCACCAGACCGCAGCGGTGTAACGCTTGTTGCGATCTTCATGGGCATGCGGCCCGGTGCAGATGGCGGCGCTGATTGCCGCAAGGTTGATGCCGTGGGAGCCAAACGGTGCCAGTAGCAGCGAGGCGATACCGGTGGTAGTGATTAGTGGTGAAGCCGGCACGTTGTAGCCGTCGGCGCGCAGCACGGCGATGCCGGGCATATTCTGCGAGGTCATCGCCACTACAAACAGCGGAATGCCGATACTGATGGTCGCGGCCAGAGAGAAGTGCGGCCTGGTCCAGATCGGCGTGGCGACCTCAAGGCTGAAACCGCTGAAGTCCAGTAGCCCCATCAGGCCGGAGAGCGCAGTACCGATCAGCAATGCCGCAAGTACCGCATAGCGGGGCGACAGGCGCTTGATGATCAGGTAAGTGAAGAACATGCCCAGCACCAACGCGGTGCGGTGTTGCGCGGCGACGAAAATTTCGCTACCGATCTTGAACAGAATCCCGGCCAGCAACGCCGCAGCCAGCGAGGCGGGAATACGTTTGACCAAGCGTTCGAAACTGCCGGTCAGCCCGCAAATGGTCACCAGCACCGCACAGGTTATATAGGCACCGATGGCTTCGCCGTAGGTCACGCCGCCCAGGCTTGTGATCAACAGCGCCGCGCCCGGGGTCGACCAGGCAATAGTGATAGGTGTGCGATAACGCAGGGA
Organism: Pseudomonas sp.; assembly: GCA_026398835.1. Lineage (GTDB taxonomy): Bacteria > Pseudomonadota > Gammaproteobacteria > Pseudomonadales > Pseudomonadaceae > Aquipseudomonas. The sequence continues at coordinate 2,251 of JAPLSD010000415.1, read as the reverse complement.
CAGACCGATGCTGCACACCGCCATGCCGATCGAGATCGCCCAGATCCACGACGAGATTTGCCCGGTGGTCAGCCCGGCCGCCTGGCCGGCCTGAAACATCAGCACCAGAGAGCTGGTGTAGCCAGTCATCATCGCGATGAACCCGGCAACGATGGCTGATGGCGAAGTGTCGGCCAATGGGCGTAACTGCGCTTGCGTGGCGTCGGTCATGGAGCGGTGTTCCTTGTTTTGGTAAAGATGATCCGCGCGCTTAGGGTCGGCGTTCACCACAGATTCTATGTTCAAGCCTAAACTCAAACGTAACCGATCATTGCAATACAGACGCGGGCGTAAACTGCCGTACAGTCGTGTTAGTACAACCGGTTGTGTACAATGTGCCATGTTTTTTACGCGATACTTGCCCGCGACCTGCTGTGTCGTATTACAGTCACGGTTAATTCGCCGCAGTTTTCCTCCCTCGAGCGCCCATGAACGAACAGTTGCAGCCCCTCAAGAAACAACCGCGAGCAGGCAAAGCCGGCCGCAGCGGAACCCAGGACGATATTGTCTACGCGCATATCTTCGAGGCCATCCTCGAGCAGCGTCTGGCGCCCGGCACCAAGTTGAGCGAAGAAGCGCTGGGGGAAATTTTCGGGGTCAGTCGCACCATTATCCGTCGCGCCTTGTCGCGCCTGGCCCATGAAGGTGTGGTGTTGCTGCGGCCCAATCGTGGTGCAGTGGTCGCCAGCCCGAGCGTCGAGGAAGCCCGACAGGTGTTCCTGGCACGGCGTCTGGTTGAGCGGGCGATTACCGAGTTGGCGGTGCAGCATGCGACGGCTGAACAGCTTGCAGAACTGAGGCAGATGGTCAACGACGAGCGCGACAGCTTCTCCCGCGGCGATCGTGGGGCGGGCATCCGGTTGTCGGGCGAATTCCACTTGAAGCTGGCTGAAGCGGCGAAGAATGCGCCGCTGATCAGCTTCCAGCGCAGTCTGGTGTCTCAGACTTCATTGATCATCGCCCAGTACGAAAGCGGCAACCGCTCACACTGTTCCTACGATGAACACACTCAGTTGATCGATGCCATCGAGGCGCGTGACGCTGATCTGGCGGTGAACCTGATGATGCATCACATGGATCACATCGATAGCAAACTCAACCTCGACGAAGAAAGCGCCTCAGACGATTTGCACGCAGTGTTCTCGCACCTGTTGCAGACCAAGAAGCCAGGGCGTTCAGCGGCGAAGATTTGATTCGCTGCTGTTCCTGTAGGAGCGAGGCTTGCCCGCGATCGGCTGCGAGCAGTCGTAATTCAGCCGACTCGTTCCACCTGATACAGCTCAGTTGCAGGATTTACGACCGCTTCGCGCTCGATCGCGGGCAAGCCTCGCTCCTACAAGAGTTTTGCAATCTGACAGGCGAAAAAAATCCCCCGCAGCCTCTAACCTATGGTTGCGGGGGATTTTTTGTTTCCAGTCTTTAGCGCTGATGCACCAGATTCCCCGCCGCATAAGTCTGCAACACCGTCCGGTCATCCCCCAGCGTCATCAATACAAACAACGTCTCGGCGATGTTATTGGCTTGTTTGAGGCGATAGCTGAGCAGCGGCGTGGCGTTGTAGTCGAGCACCAGGAAGTCCGCGTCGGTGCCTGGTTGCAGGGTGCCGATCTTGTCTTCCAGGCGCAGGGCTCGTGCGCCTCCTAGGGTGGCCAGGTACAGCGACTTGAACGGACTCAGACGAGCACCCTGCATCTGCATGACTTTGTACGCTTCGTTCAGGGTTTGCAGCAGCGAGAAACTGGTGCCGCCGCCGACATCTGTTCCCAGTCCGACATTCAAATTGTGCTTCTCGGCCATCGGCAGATTGAACAGGCCGCTGCCGAGGAAGAAGTTCGAGGTTGGGCAGAAGGCGATTGCCGAACCGGTTTCAGCCAGGCGCGCGCATTCGTCGTCGCACAGATGCACGCCGTGGGCGAATACCGAGCGTTCGCCCAGTAGTTTGTAGTGGTCGTAGACGTCCAGATAGCCTTTGCGCTCCGGGAACAACTCCTTGACCCATTCGACTTCCTGCAGGTTTTCGCTGATGTGCGTCTGCATGTACAAGTCGGGGTATTCGCTGAGTAATTGTCCGGCCAGGGTCAGTTGTTCCGGGGTGCTGGTCGGCGCGAAGCGCGGGGTCACTGCATAGTGCAGACGGCCCTTGCCGTGCCAGCGTTCGATCAGCGCTTTGCTTTCGAGGTAGCTGGATTCGGCGGTGTCGGTCAGGTAGTCC
>JAPLSD010000631.1 GCA_026398835.1 Pseudomonas sp. | reverse complement strand
TTATCTGCTCTGGGGTTCGGCCCATGGCATCGCATTGTGCGTAGACCGCCTCTGGGCACGCTCGAACATGCCGAGCCTGCCCGCAGTGTTGTCGCATTCGCTGACGCTATTGTTCGTGTTCCTGGCGTGGACGCTGTTCCGGGCACCGGATTTCCATTCGGCGATGAACATGTACGCCGGACAGTTCGGCCTGCACGATTTTGCGTTGGGCGATGCGCTGGCCGTGACACTGCGTCCAGTACATGGCCTGGCGGCCTTGCTCGGTTTAGCGTGCATTCTGGCCCCGTTGCTGCAAACCCGTTGTGAACGACGATTTGCAGGCCACGCGATCTTCGCCCCGGTCGCCGCCCTTTGGCCCGTGGCTGGTTTCATGCTCTCGTTCGCGCTGATCGCGAGCCGCGAAGCCGTGCCCTTTCTGTACTTTCAGTTCTGATGATGACGCCAATGCCTCCTCCGTCTCCCGCGCCGGCTCAACCGAGTGAACTCATCGCCCGTATCAGCAAGATGGCGGGCGCTGTCTTCGTCGCTTTCATGGCGACGGGGTTTGTATCCTGCGGCTGGTTGCTGCTGAGCGGCAAAGTCGAAATGCTGCCGCCCAATCTCACGCGCCAGGTGGTGCTTGAAGGCGATGTGACCCACAAGCTTGCCAAGCAGCTGTCCAAAGCGACGTTACCTGAGCAGGCGGCTGATCTGGAGCGGGGCGCGAGCTGGCTGTTGCTGCATGACACCGGGCCGCGTGTGCGCTCGGGTTGCCCGGGTTGGCTGTTCCTGACGGACGAGTTCAAGCTCAATCGCCATGCCCAGGCCAATGCCGACACCAAGGCCAACGCATTGATCGATATTCAGCAACGTCTGGCCAAACGTGGCGTTCAGCTGTTGGTGGCGGTGGTGCCGGATAAAAGCCGGATCGTCACCGATCAGCTCTGCGCCTTGCGTCGCCCTGCCGCACTGGACGGACGCGTGCAGGGGTGGACCGATGCCTTGCAAAAAGCGGGTGTTGCCGCGATCGATCTGACGTCAACCCTGCAGCCACTGGGGGCTGCCGCTTACCTGCGCACCGACACGCACTGGAGTGAAAGCGGTGCTGGCGCGGCGGCAAAAGCGATTGCCCAACGTGTTCAGGCGCTGGGTGTCACCGCATCGCCGCAGAAATCATTCGACGTCCATACGGAAGATGCGACCCGGCGTCCCGGTGATTTGGTGCGGCTGGCCGGTATCGATTGGCTGCCACTGACCTGGCAACCGACACCGGAAATCGTCGCCACCACCCAGATCCGCGAGCGTGCCGTTGCCCCTCAAGGCAGCGACGATAACCTTGATGATCTGTTCGGCGATGACAATCTTCCGAATGTGGCGCTGATTGGCACGTCGTTCTCGCGTAACTCCAGTTTCGCTGGCTTTCTGCAACAGGCATTGGGTGCCCCTATCGGGAATTTTGCCAAAGACGGCGGCGAGTTTTCAGGAGCGGCCAACGCCTATTTCATCAACCCGGCGTTCAAGAAAACCCCTCCGAAATTAATCGTCTGGGAAATCCCCGAACGTGATCTGCAAACGCCTTACACCGACCTCATTGTCTGGGGGAAATAAGCTCACGGGCATAAACGAGATGTTGAATATCGTTATTCGCTAACGGTATTTAAATTTCAGTTCTTATATCTATAAAGTCAAACCCCTGCGTACAGGCCGACCAATCGGCGCGCCGCACGAAATGAACGAACACGGGACCTCCGTGAGTTTCTAATCGACGCGCGCGCCACTGGGCGTGCTCTGCGTGGGAGTGATTTATGTCTGTACTGTCTGCCTCTGCGATTGCTGCGAGCATCGCGCCACAATCCTTCGACATCCGTCCGTTCGATGGCGCCGTGGGTGCCGAAATCATCGGTCTCGATCTGGCCCGTCCGGTCAATGACCAGGATTTCGCCCGCATTCATCGGGCGCATCTGGATCATCACGTGGTGGTGTTCCGCGACCAGCGCATCAGCCCCGAACAACAGATCGCCTTCAGCCGTCGCTTCGGCGTGTTGCAGATCCACGTGCTCAAGCAGTTTTTGCTGGCCGGCCACCCGGAAATCCTCATCGTCTCCAACATCATCGAGAATGGCCAATCCATAGGCCTGGGCGACGCTGGCAAGTTCTGGCACTCCGACCTCTCCTACAAAGAACTCCCGAGTCTGGGCTCGATGCTGCATGCCCAGGAGCTGCCCTCCGAAGGTGGCGACACCCTGTTCGCCGACATGCACAAAGCCTGGGACAACCTGCCGCAAGCGCTGCGCACAGCGGTCGAAGGACGCTCGGCCGCGCACTCCTACACCGCGCGCTACAACGAAACCAAATTCGAAGGTAACTGGCGCCCGACCCTGACCCCGGAGCAGCTCGCTCAGGTCAACGAAGTGGTGCATCCGATCGTTCGTACCCATCCGGAAAACGGTCGCAAGGCGCTGTTCGTCAGCGAAGGCTTCACCACCCGCATCGTTGGTTTGCCGGACGACGAAAGTCAGCAACTGCTGGCTGAGCTCTACACCCACAGCGTGCTGCCGGAAAACATCTACCGCCATCAATGGCAGCCCCACGACCTGGTGTTCTGGGACAACCGCTCGCTGATCCACCTCGCTGCCGGTTGCCCGAGTCATCTGCGACGCAAGCTCTATCGCACCACCATCCAGGGCGATGCCCCTTTCTGATTGGCCGTATTCCGGAGAATGACCATGTCCAAATCTATTCAAATCGTGCCGCGAATCGGTCGGCTGGCAACTGCCATAGGCCTGGGATTCAGCCTGCTCGCCGGTAGCCTTGTCGCCCCGACAGTGGCCCACGCCGAAGGCGAAATCCGCATCGCCGAACAGTTCGGCATTGTTTACCTGCTGCTCAACGTCGTGCGCGATCAAAACCTGATCGAGAAACACGGCAAGGAAGAGGGCATCGACATCAAGGTCGACTGGACCCAGCTGTCCGGCGGCGCGGCGGTCAACGATGCGTTGCTCTCAGGCTCTATCGACATTGCCGGTGCTGGCGTCGGCCCGCTGCTGACCATTTGGGACCGCACCCACGGCAAGCAAAACGTCAAAGCCGTGGCCTCGTTGGGCAACTTTCCGTACTACCTGGTGAGCAACAACCCTAAGGTCAAAACCATCGCCGACTTCACCGAGAAGGACCGCATCGCGGTGCCCGCTGTCGGCGTTTCGGTGCAGTCGCGCTTCCTGCAATACGCCGCCGCCAAGCAGTGGGGCGACAAAGAATTCAATCGCCTGGACAAGTACACCATCGCCGTTCCGCACCCGGATGCCACTGCAGCCTTGATCGCCGGCGGCACCGAACTGACCGGGCATTTTTCCAACCCTCCCTTCCAGGATCAGGCGCTGCAAAACCCCAACGTGCATGTGGTGCTGAACACCTACGACCTGCTCGGTCCGAACTCGCCAACCGTGCTGTTCGCCACCGAGAAATTCCGCAACGAGAACCCGAAAACCTACAAAGCCTTTATCGAAGCCCTGACCGAAGCCGCCGAGTTCGCCCAGAACGACAAAGGCGCGGCCGCCGACACTTACATTCGCGTGACCAAGGCCAAAATCGGCCGCGCCGATTTGCTGAAAATCATCGACAACCCGCAGTTTGAGTTCAGCGTAACGCCGAAAAACACCTACCCGCTGGCGGAATTCCTCTACCGCGTCGGCGCGATCAAAAACAAACCCGAGTCGTGGAAGGACTACTTCTTCCAGGATGCAAAACCGCTGCAAGGGAGCTGACCGCAATGAACGCGCCCCTGCAAGGCCAC
>JAPLSD010000586.1 GCA_026398835.1 Pseudomonas sp. | reverse complement strand
TCTGGGATCTGGCGAAAAAATCCAAGGCCGGCAAGTTCGGTACCCTTATCCTGTTCTTCGTGCTGGGCCTGGGTATTTTCGCGTTTATCATCAAAAGCGTCGTCATCGCTTATATCGAGAACACTTCCTCATAGGCTGGCCGGCACTTCCCGCCATTGCCCCTGATCAAGCCCTTCGATAGACCAGTCGCCGATTCGCACGCGCACCAGGCGCAGCGTCGGCAAGCCCACTGCGGCCGTCATGCGTCGCACCTGGCGGTTGCGACCTTCGCGAATCACCAGCTCCAGCCAACTGGTCGGCACGCTCATGCGAAAACGCACCGGCGGATTGCGCGGCCACAGCTGCGGCTCTTCAATAATCTGGCGCGCCTCGGCGGGCAAGGTCATGCCGTCATTGAGCTCCACACCGTCGCGCAAACGCTGCAATTGCTCAGCGCTTGGCTCACCCTCAACCTGCACCCAATACGTCTTGGCCAACTTGTGCTTGGGGTCAGCGATCCGTGCCTGTAGCTGACCGTCGTTGGTCAGCAGCAACAAACCTTCGCTGTCACGGTCCAGCCGGCCCGCCGGGTAGATGCCAGGAATATCGATAAAGTCCTTGAGCGTCGCCCGCCCTTCGCCGTCGCTGAATTGAGTCAGCACATCAAATGGCTTGTTGAACAGAATCAGCTTCGGCTCGGACGGGGGCGCTTTAGCGACACGGCGCGGTGCTGAGGAGGTTTGCGGTTTGTTCGCGCCTGGACGGCGGGAAGCGGGACGAGGTGAACGCGGCATGGCAAAAAGAACATCTAACGATCAGGGCTGCCAATGCTAGTGCCCTGATCGCTAAATGACCATCGCAACAATCAGCGGAACGGCGGTTCGTCGAAGCTGCGCAACTTGCGTGAGTGCAGTGAGTTGAGCTCGGTACGCAGCAAATCCACCGCTGCGATGCCGATCTTCAAATGCTGGCTGACCGCACGTTCGTAGAACGCGTTGGCCGAGCCCGGCAGTTTGATTTCGCTGTGCAGCGGTTTGTCCGACACACACAGCAAAGTGCCGTAAGGCACTCGCAGGCGATAACCTTGAGCAGCAATGGTGCCGCTTTCCATGTCCACCGCTACGGCTCGCGACAGGTTGATCAGCGGACGCTCCTGAGCCCAGCGCAGCTCCCAGTTACGGTCGTCGTAGGTCAGCACGGTGCCGGTGCGCAGGCGTTTTTTCAGATCGTCGCCCTTCTCGCCCGTGACGTTGGCTGCCGCTTGCTGAAGCGCCATCTGCACTTCGGCCAGGGCCGGAATCGGAATGTTCGGCGGCACAACTCGATCAAGAATCCCGTCGCGACGCATATAGGCATGCGCCAGCACGTAGTCGCCAATGGTCTGCGACTGACGCAAACCGCCGCAGTGGCCGATCATCAGCCAGCAGTGCGGACGCAGCACGGCCAAATGGTCGGTGATGTTTTTCGCGTTGGACGGACCCACGCCGATATTGACCAGCGTCACGCCATGGCCGTCACTGGCCTGCAGGTGATAAGCCGGCATTTGATACCGATGCCAGACCACACCGGCAGCAATGGCCGAGGCTTCGCCGTGATCCATGCTCTTTTCGATGATCACGTTGCCGGGCAATACCATGCGCACGAAACGCGGATCGGTGCGCAATTGCTCGAGGCCGTGAACGATGAACTGGTCGACGTAGCGGTGATAGTTGGTCAGCAAGATCCATGGCTGCACATGTCGCCAGTCGCTGCCGGTGTAGTGCACCAGACGACGCAGCGAGAAGTCGACCCGCGCCGCATCAAACAGCGCCAACGGCAGCGGATCGGTATTTTCCCAATCGTAAAGGCCATCGGCGATGCCATCGGTGGCGGCCGACAGATCGGTACTCGGGAACACCCGCGCCAGCGCCGCAGCGGTGACACCGGAGCCGCCGAGTTCATCGCCCTGTTCAACCACGTACGGATAAGGAATGTTCTGCTCGCTGACGCCTACTTCCACCGTCACGGTGAAGTCGTGCATCAGCGGCACCAGTTGCTCCAGTAAATAATTACGGAAGGCTGAAGGATGGGTGACGGTGACGCTGTAAGTGCCCGGCAACTGCACTTTGGCGTAAGCCCGAGTGGTCTGCGGGACTTCGCCCTGGCAGAGGTAGGTCAGGCGCAATTCGGGATAGCGAAATAAAGCGCGCTGCTC
>JAPLSD010000003.1 GCA_026398835.1 Pseudomonas sp. | reverse complement strand
GAACCCCTACTACGCGCAACTGGTGATCGTCAGCAAAGGCCTGGAAGAGCGCACCGCACTGATGCAACGCTTGAACAAACGCCTGCGCGAAGATTTCGTCGGTGTCGGCAGCTTTGTTCAAGCGCTGGAAATGGGCCCGCCAGTGGGGCGGCCGATCCAGTATCGGATCAGTGGCAAGGACATCGACCAGGTGCGTAAACACGCCATCGATCTGGCCACGATGCTCGACAACAACTCGCACATCGGCGAGATGATTTATGACTGGAATGAACCGGGCAAAGTCCTGCGCATCGACATCGCCCAGGACAAAGCGCGGCAACTGGGGTTGTCGTCGGCAGATGTGGCGAACGTGATGAACAGCATTGTCAGCGGCGTGTCTGTGACCCAGGTGCATGACGACATTTACCTGATCAACGTAGTCGGTCGTGCCGAAGATGCCGAACGCGGTACGCCGGAAACCCTGCAAAACCTGCAGATCGTCACTCCGGGCGGCACCTCGATCCCGCTGCTGGCGTTTGCCAGCGTGCGGTATGAGCTTGAACAACCCTTGGTCTGGCGCCGCGACCGCAAACCGACCATCACCATCAAGGCTGCGGTGCGCGACGCGATTCAGCCGACCGATCTGGTCAAACAGTTGAAGCCTGACATCGACAAGTTCGCCGCCGCTTTGCCGGTCGGCTATTCGGTGGCGACCGGCGGCACGGTGGAGGAAAGCAGCAAGGCCCAGGGACCGATCGCCAAAGTCGTGCCGCTGATGCTGTTCCTGATGGCGACCTTCCTGATGATCCAGCTGCACAGCGTGCAGAAGCTGTTCCTGGTGGCCAGTGTTGCGCCGCTAGGGTTGATCGGCGTGGTACTGGCGCTAATTCCTACTGGCACGCCCATGGGCTTTGTGGCAATTCTCGGGATCCTTGCGCTGATCGGCATCATCATTCGCAACTCGGTGATCCTGGTGACCCAGATCGATGCGTATGAACGCGACGGCTACGCGCCGTGGGACGCAGTGGTTGAGGCCACCGAACACCGCCGCCGACCGATCCTGCTCACCGCAGCCGCCGCCAGCCTGGGCATGATCCCCATCGCCCGCGAAGTGTTTTGGGGCCCGATGGCCTACGCAATGATCGGCGGCATCATCATCGCGACGCTACTGACGCTGTTGTTCCTGCCGGCGCTGTACGTGGCCTGGTACAAGATCAAGGAGCCAAAGAAAGTGGCAGCCTGACCATCATCCCATGCAGGAGCGTGGGATATTCGGCGCAGCGGTCTAAAGCCCTTCAATCAACTCCCGATAATCCCCCACCGCCGCAAATTCGGCGGTGTCTTTCGGTTCTTTTCGGCTGTCCGGCTGGCTGACTGCCAGCAGATGCGCAACCCCGAAGTCGCGGGCGCTGCGCAGGATCGGCAAGGTGTCGTCGATAAACAGGCTGCGAGACGGGTCGAAGCCGATATCGGCTTGCAAGGCATCCCAGAATTGCGGGTTTTCCTTGGCGAAGCCGTAATCGTGGGAGCTGATCAAGCGCTCGAAATACGGCGCCAGTTCGACTTTCTCCAGCTTCAATGACAGCGAATCGCGGTGGGCGTTGGTGATCAGCACCACACGCTTGCCGGCCTGTTTGATCGCTTCCAGAAAGGTGTCGGCGTCCGGGCGCAGCGCGATCAGATGAGCGGTTTCCAGTTTCAGCTCGCGCACCGGCAGTTTCAGCTCCGCGCTCCAGAAGTCCAGGCAATACCATTGCAACTGGCCAGCATTGCGCTCAAATAGCGGCTGTAATTCAAGCTCGGCCATGGCCCGGCTCACGCCATGCAACTCGGCGTAGCGCTGGGGCAGGTGCTCCATCCAAAAATGGTTGTCGTAGTGCAGGTCCAGCAGCGTGCCGTCCATATCCAGCAGAACGGTATCGATGTCGCGCCAGGGCAGTAGGGGCATTGAAAGCTTCTCCAGCGCTAAAAAGATATCCGACATAAACAATCAAGAAAGCCACGGTATAGTAACCCGCTATCGCCAAGGAGCCTGTCATGCGCCAAAAACCCACCATACTCGCCCGCGAGATCGTCGCCACCAGCCGTTTGTTCTGCGTCGAAGAGTTGCAGTTGCGCTTTTCCAATGGCGTTGAACGCACCTATGAGCGATTGGTCAGCAAGGGTGCCGGTTATGGCGCAGTGATGATCGTGGCAATGGTTGATGACGACCATGCGGTATTGATCGAAGAGTATTGCGGCGGCACTGGCGAGTACGAACTGTCTTTGCCCAAGGGCCTGATCGAGCCGGGCGAAGATGTGTTGGCGGCGGCTGAGCGAGAGCTCAAGGAAGAGGCCGGATTTGGCGCACATCAGCTTGAGCATCTGACCGAGTTGTCGTTATCGCCCGGTTACATGAGCCAGAAAATTCAGGTGGTTTTGGCGACCGATCTTTACGAAGAACGACTTGAGGGCGACGAGCCCGAGCCGATGCGCGTGGATCGCGTCAACCTGCGGGAATTGTCTGCTTTGGCGCAGAACCCGAAATTCACCGAAGGCCGTGCCTTGGCGGCGTTGTATCTGGCCCGTGACCTGTTGACCGAGCGCGGGGTATTTCAACCATGAGCATACTTTCCATGACTTTCCCCCATCCGTTTTTGGCCCCGGTCATCGAACTGGCACTTCAGGCCGGTGAAGCCATTTTGCCGTTCTGGCGCGCGAATGTGGCGGTCACCGCCAAGCTCGATGACTCGCCGGTGACCGCGGCTGACATGGCGGCCCATCATCTGATTCTGGCG
>JAPLSD010000821.1 GCA_026398835.1 Pseudomonas sp. | reverse complement strand
TTGTACATGGCGTCCCTTAGTTCACCCACACCCGAGCATTACGGAACATGCGCATCCATGGCGCGTCTTCGTTCCAGTCTTCCGAGCGCCAGGAGTTCTGCACGGCACGGAACACCCGCTCAGGGTGCGGCATCATGATGGTCACGCGACCGTCGCGGCTGGTCAGCCCGGTGATCCCGCGCGGCGAACCGTTCGGGTTGGCCGGGTACTTTTCAGTGACCTTGCCGTGGTTGTCGACGAAACGCATCGCTACGCAACCGGACAGATCGGCTTCGAGCAGTGCCTCTTCGCTTTCGAATTCGGCGTGGCCTTCACCGTGAGCGATGGCGATTGGCATACGCGAACCGGCCATGCCTTGCAGGAAGATCGAGTTCGACTCCTGCACCTGAACCATCGCCACGCGAGCTTCGAACTGCTCGGAACGGTTACGCACGAAGTGCGGCCAGAACTCGCTGCCCGGGATCAGTTCGTGCAGGTTGGACATCATCTGGCAACCGTTGCACACACCGAGGGTGAAGCTGTCGTTACGCTCGAAGAAGCCCTGGAAGGCATCCCGCGCGCGGCTGTTGAACAGGGCCGACTTGGCCCAGCCTTCGCCGGCGCCGAGAACGTCGCCGTAGGAGAAACCACCGCACGCCACCAGACCTTTGAACTCGTTCAGGTCGACACGACCGGCAAGGATGTCGCTCATGTGCACGTCGATCGCGTTGAAGCCGGCACGGTCGAACGCCGCGGCCATTTCTACCTGGCCGTTGACGCCCTGCTCACGCAGTACCGCCACCTGAGGACGAATGCCTTTCTTGATGTAGGGCGCCGCGATGTCCTGGTTCACATCGAAGCTGAGTTTGACGCTCAGGCCCGGATTGTCTTCTTCCAGCAGTACGTCGAACTCTTGCTCGGCGCACTCAACGTTGTCGCGCAGACGCTGGATCTGGTAGCTGGTTTCAGCCCACTGACGTTGCAGCAAACGACGCTGACCATTGAACACGGTCTCGCCATTGAAGCTGATGCTGATTTCGCCGTTGTTGAGCGGCTGACCGATGACCGAGACGCAGTCGCCCAGACCGGCAGCGCTGAACTGCGCGAGGATATCCGGCGTGGCGTCCTGACGAACCTGGATCACAGCGCCGAGCTCTTCGTTGAACAGAATCGCAGCGATGTCTGCCGAGGTTTCCGCCAGACCGTCGAGGTTCAGGCTCAGACCGCAGTGGCCGGCGAAGGCCATTTCCACAGCGCTGGTCAACAGACCACCGTCAGAACGGTCGTGGTAAGCCAGCAGATGACCGTCGGCGTTGAGGCCCTGGATCACTGCGAAGAAGGCTTTCAGATCTTCCGCGTCATCAACGTCCGGTGCCTGATTACCGAGCTTGCCGTGAACCTGCGCGAGAATCGATGCACCCATGCGGTTCTGGCCACGGCCCAGATCGATCAGGATCAGGTCGGTGGTGCCTTTGTCCATGCGCAGTTCCGGCGTCAGGGTCTGACGGATGTCAGTCACTGGCGCAAAACCGGTCACGATCAACGACAGCGGCGAGGTCACGCTCTTATCAACGCCCTCTTCGCTCCAGCGGGTGGCCATCGACATCGAGTCTTTACCAACCGGGATGGTGATGCCCAGCTCAGGGCACAGCTCCATACCAACGGCTTTGACCGTGTCGTACAAACGGGCGTCTTCGCCTGGGTGACCGGCAGCGGACATCCAGTTGGCCGACAGTTTGATATCGGAGATTTTCCCGATGCGCGAAGCAACGATATTGGTCAGGGTTTCACCGATGGCCATACGACCGGAGGCCGGAGCGTCCAGCAGTGCCAGCGGAGTGCGCTCGCCCATGGCCATGGCTTCGCCGGTGTAGACGTCGAAACTGGTGGCGGTTACGGCGACGTCAGCCACCGGAACCTGCCACGGGCCGACCATCTGATCGCGAGCAACAAGGCCGGTAATGGTCCGGTCACCGATGGTGATCAGGAAGCTTTTGCTGGCCACGGCCGGGTGATGCAGAACGCGCTCGACGCACTCGGCAATTTCCAGGGTGCTTGGATCGAAGTCATCGCCCAGCTCGCTTTCGCGAACGGCCGAACGGTGCATGCGCGGGGCTTTGCCCAGCAGCACTTCGAGCGGCATGTCCACCGGGCTGTTGCCGAAGTGGCTGTCGGTGACCGTCAGTTGCGGCTCGGCAGTGGCTTCGCCGACGACCGCGAACGGGCAACGTTCACGTTCGCAGATTGCCTGGAAGCGTTCGAAGTCAGCAACGCCAACCGCTAGAACGTAACGTTCCTGGGATTCGTTACTCCAGATTTCGTGCGGGGCCATGCCCGGCTCGTCGTTTGGAATGTTGCGCAGTTCGAAGCGACCGCCACGGCCGCCGTCGTTGACCAGTTCCGGGAAGGCGTTGGACAAACCGCCGGCGCCGACGTCATGGATGAAGCTGATCGGGTTGTGCTCACCCAACTGCCAGCAACGGTCGATGACTTCCTGGCAGCGGCGTTCCATTTCCGGGTTTTCGCGCTGTACCGAAGCGAAGTCCAGGTCCGCCGAGCTAGTGCCGGTGGCCATGGAGGAAGCCGCGCCGCCGCCCAGACCAATCAACATGGCCGGGCCGCCCAGCACGATCAGCTTGGAGCCGACGGTGATTTCGGCTTTCTGTACGTGTTCGGCGCGGATGTTGCCCATGCCGCCAGCCAACATGATTGGCTTGTGGTAACCACGCACTTCATCGCCACGCGGGGTGGTGATGGATTGTTCGAAGGTACGGAAGTAGCCGGTCAGTGCCGGACGGCCGAATTCGTTGTTGAACGCAGCGCCGCCCAATGGGCCTTCGAGCATGATGTCCAGCGCGGTGACGATACGCTCGGGTTTGCCGTACGGCACTTCCCACGGCTGTTCGAAGCCCGGGATCTGCAGGTTGGAAACGGTGAAACCGGTGAGGCCGGCTTTCGGCTTGGCGCCGCGACCGGTTGCGCCTTCGTCGCGAATCTCGCCACCGGAACCGGTGGATGCACCCGGGAACGGGGCAATCGCGGTCGGGTGGTTGTGAGTTTCGACTTTCATCAGGATGTGCACCGGCTCCTGCACCGCACCGTATTGGCGGGTTTCAGGATTCGGGAAGAAACGACCGGCGACCGAACCGACGATAACCGCGGCGTTGTCCTTATAAGCAGAAAGAACGCCCTCACCATGCATCTGGTAAGTGTTCTTGATCATGCCGAACAGGCTCTTTTCCTGGTTTTCGCCGTCGATGTCCCAGCTGGCATTAAAGATCTTGTGGCGGCAATGCTCGGAGTTCGCCTGGGCGAACATCATCAATTCGATGTCGTGGGGGTTGCGCCCCAGACCAACGAATGCGTCCACCAGGTAGTCGATTTCGTCTTCGGCCAGGGCCAGACCCAACTCGCTGTTGGCTTTTTCCAGCGCGGCGCGACCGCCACCCAGAACGTCAATGGCCGTCAGTGGCTTGGGTTCGGCATGGCTGAACAGGCCCGCGGCCTGTTCCAGGTTGCCCAGCACCAGCTGAGTCATGCGGTCGTGCAGGCTGCTGCTGATCAGCTCGGCTTCAGCGTCGCTGAACTCACCCGCTACATAAAAGGCAATACCGCGTTCCAGGCGCTGGACTTTCGCCAGGCCACAGTTACGAGCGATATCGCTGGCCTTGCTCGACCATGGAGAGATGGTGCCGAACCGCGGCAACACCAGAAACAGTCGGCCGGTCGGCTCTTGTACTGGCACGCTTGGGCCGTACTTCAGAAGGCGCGCAAGCACCTGCTGTTCGTCGCCGGTCAGGACGCCGGTGACTTCGGCGAAGTGAGCGAATTCAGCATACAAGCCACTGACAGCCGGGACGCATCGGCTCAGTTGCTCAAGAAGTTTGCTGTGGCGAAAGGCAGAAAGGGCAGGAGCGCCGCGCAGGATCAACATCTTCGGGACAGCCTCGGGAAGGGGTGTGCTTTGAGGCCGTGCATTCTAGCCTAAACCGCCCGCGACGGCACCCGAAACGGCACGCCAGGCTTTGGCCGAACGTCGGACCGTGGTCCAACACCTGTAACCCATGGACATCAAGGCTAATGTGACGGGTTATTTTAACCGTCACATGAGTGCCACAGAGCCTGTTCTTGAGGCTTTCAGCCGGGTTTTTCAATCACTAGCAGACATGCCCCTCGCTGTCGAGATATGGCGCTCGTGGTCCTTTGCGTATACTGCGCAGATGTTTTTCCAAACGGCTTTCCGTCCGCGCTGTGCCAAATGGCTCATCGCAACCGGACTCTTCCTGATGCTCAGTGCCTGTGTTGATAAACCCAGCACACTCGAGCGCGTAAAGGAGGACGGCGTACTGCGGGTGGTCACCCGTAACAGCCCTGCCACCTACTTTCAGGATCGCAACGGCGAAACCGGCTTCGAATACGAGCTGGTGAAACGTTTCGCCGAGGATCTGGGCGTCGAGCTGAAAATCGAAACCGCTGACAACCTCGACGATCTTTTCAGTCAGGTTGGCAAACCCAACGGCCCGGTGCTGGCGGCTGCCGGCCTGGTCAGCAGCGAGAAACGCAAGAAACAAGTCAGGTTCTCCCACACGTACCTGGAAGTGACTCCGCAGATCATCTACCGCAACGGCCAGTCACGCCCGACCAACGCAGCCGATTTGGTGGGCAAGCACATCATGGTGCTCAAGGGCAGCACCCACGCCGAGCAACTGGCGGCCCTGAAGCTGAAATATCCGGGTATTACATACGAAGAATCCGACGCCGTTGAAGTCGTCGATCTGCTGCGCATGGTCGATGAAGGCCAGATTGATCTGACGCTGGTCGACTCCAACGAAGTGGCGATGAACCAGGTCTACTTCCCCAATGTGCGGGTCGCCTTCGACCTGGGTGATGCCAGCAACCAAAGCTGGGCCGTGGCCGCTGGCGACGACAACAGCCTACTGAACGAGATCAACTCATTTCTCGACAAGGTGCAGACAAACGGCACCTTGCAACGCCTGAAAGACCGCTATTACGGGCATGTGGACGTACTCGGCTATGTCGGCGCCTATACCTTCGCCCAGCATTTGCAGCAACGCCTGCCCAAGTACGAGAAGCACTTCAAGGCATCGGCCAAGGACGAAAAAGTCGACTGGCGACTGCTGGCCGCTATTGGTTATCAAGAGTCATTGTGGCAACCGGCAGTCACCTCCAAAACCGGCGTTCGCGGCTTGATGATGCTGACTCAGAACACCGCCCAGGCCATGGGCGTGTCCAACCGCCTGGACGCCAAACAAAGCATCAGTGGTGGGGCCAAGTACCTGGTGTATATGAAGGACCAGCTGGACGAGAAGATCGAAGAGCCGGATCGCACCTGGTTTGCGTTGGCGGCCTACAACGTCGGTAGCGGCCATCTCGATGACGCGCGAAAACTGGCCGAGAAAGAAGGCCTGAATCCGAACAAATGGCTCGATGTGAAGAAGATGCTGCCGCGCCTGGCGCAGAAACAATGGTACAGCAAGACCCGCTATGGCTATGCCCGTGGCGGTGAGCCAGTACATTTTGTCGCCAACATCCGTCGTTACTACGACATCCTGACCTGGGTCACACAGCCGCAGCTCGAAGGCAATCAGGTGGCCGAAGGCAATCTGCACGTGCCGGGCGTGGACAAGACCAAGCCGACCGAAGAAACATCACCGTTTTAGAGCCTCCTTCAATCAAATGTGGGAGCGGGCTTGCTCGCGATAGCGGACTGTCAGCCAACATCAATGTTGAATATCAGGCCCTAATCGCGAGCAAGCCCGCTCCCACACTGGATCTACGCTCGTTTCTTAGGCCTTGGCAGCCGCCAGGATCAACGCCTTCATCTCCGCCACCGCCGACTTGAATCCGACGAACAGCGCATGGGCCACCAGCGCGTGGCCGATGTTCAGTTCGTTGATGCCTTTGATCGCCGCGACCGCTTCGACGTTGTGGTAATGCAGACCGTGACCGGCGTTGACGATCAGGCCCTGGTTCAGACCGAAGGCCACACCATCCGCCACTCGCTGCAACTCTTCTGCGACTTCGGTCGGTGTCTGCGCATCGGCGTAACGGCCGGTGTGCAACTCAATCGCCGGCGCGCCGATCCGCCTGGACGCCTCGATCTGCCGCTCATCGGCATCGATAAACAGTGAGACCTCACAGCCAATTTTGGCCAGGCGCTCTACCGCAGCCTTGATCCGCGCTTCCTGCCCCGCTACATCAAGACCGCCTTCGGTGGTCAGCTCCTGACGGGTTTCCGGGACCAGGCAGATATGCGCCGGGCGGATGCGCTCGGCAAAGGCCATCATCTCTTCGGTGACGCCCATTTCGAAGTTCATGCGGGTTTGCAGCACATCCTTGAGCAGCAGCACGTCGCGCTCCTGGATGTGTCGGCGGTCTTCACGCAAATGCACGGTAATCCCGTCAGCGCCCGCCTCTTCCGCGTCCAGCGCCGCCTTGACCGGATCAGGATAACGAGTGCCCCGGGCCTGGCGCAGAGTGGCAACGTGGTCGATGTTCACGCCAAGAAGAATGCGATTGCTGGTGGTCACGGAAGCGCTCCTGAAGAATTGAGAGTTCGGCGCACAGCATATAGTGTCCGGTCACGAAAATAACTGTTCGTATTTCCGAGACCGGACACAGGTTGATCAGGGCTTGCGAAACAACTCGCGACTGACCAATGGCCGACCACCCAGGTGCACGGCCAACGCTTGGCGCATCAGACGCTTGGCTGCAGAGAGCGCGCCTGGGGCAGTCCAGTCGGCTTGCGCCATGGCCAGCAGCTCGATGCCGTTGAATAAGCCTGGCTGCAGCAAGTAGACCCGCTCAAGCCCCGCATCGACCTGCAAGCGATACAGGCCGTCCGCCGCGATGGGGTCACCATGAATGTCGGTGTCCAGCGCGAAACCGTAACCGAGATCATCCAGCAGTCGCCATTCGAACGCCCGCAACAAAGGCTCAAGCGGACGGCCTTCGGCCAAGGCCTGCAAGGTAGCGGCGTAGTGATCGAATACGGCTGGGTGGGGATCTTCAGCAGGCAACAGGCGAATCAGTAATTCGTTCAGATAGAGGCCGCTGAACAGCGCCTCACCGTTGAGCCAGTTGGAGACACCAGCGCTTTCCATCCGCCCGACGTTCTTCAGCTCACCGCGACCACGAAACTCCACTTCCAGTGACACGAACGGTCGAGCCAGAGTCCCGGCCTTGCCCCGCGCGCTACGCAACACCGCCCGCAGCCGCCCTTGGGGCGTGAGGAAGTCCACCAGCGCGCTGCTTTCGCGGTACGCCCGGCTGTGCAGTACGTAGGCGGGTTGGCCGGTAGGCGCGATGGTCGACATAGTTTCTTGCATCCTGAAAACCTTGGGTGACTTTCAGGCCGTCTTCGCGGGCAAGCCCGCTCCCACAAGGACAGCGTGATCCCTGTGGGAGCGGGCTTGCCCGCGAATGACGCGCTGCGGTTGCAAGACGATTACAGGTCCCCGTAGCCCAGCGAACGCAGGGCGCGTTCGTCGTCGGACCAGCCGCCTTTGACCTTGACCCACAGGTTGAGCATGATTTTGGAGTCGAACAGCAGCTCCATATCCTTGCGCGCCTCGGTGCCGATGCGCTTGATCCGCTCGCCCTTCTCACCAATGATGATTTTCTTCTGACCATCGCGCTCGACGAGGATCAAGGCGTGGATATGCAGGGTTTTACCCTGCTGCTTGAACTCTTCGATTTCCACGGTGATCTGGTACGGCAATTCAGCGCCCATCTGACGCATGATTTTCTCGCGCACCAGTTCCGCGGCGAGGAAACGGCTGCTCCGGTCAGTGATCTGGTCTTCCGGGAAGAAGTGATCGTTTTCCGGCAGGTGCTCGGCGATCACACGCTCCAGAGCTTCGAGGTTGTGACCGTGCTGCGCCGAGATAGGCATGATCTGCGCGTTTGGCAGCTGTTCTTGCAACCAGCTCAGGTGCGGCATCAGTTCAGCTTTGTCTTCGATGCGGTCAGTCTTGTTCAACGCCACGATGACCGGGCCTTGAACGTACTGAACACGCTCGAGCACCATCTGGTCTTCGTCGGTCCAGCGAGTGCGGTCGACCACGAAGATCACCACGTCGACGTCTTTCAACGCCGCCGAAGCGGTCTTGTTCATGTAACGGTTAAGCGCTTTCTCGCCACCTTTGTGCATGCCGGGGGTGTCGACGTAGACCGCCTGAATGGCGCCTTCAGTCTTGATCCCGAGCATATTGTGGCGGGTGGTCTGCGGCTTGCGCGAAGTGATCGCCAGCTTTTGCCCGAGAATATGGTTCAGCAGCGTGGATTTGCCCACGTTGGGGCGACCGACGATGGCGACATAGCCACAGCGAGTTACATTTGAATCAGTCATGGCCATTCTCCACGCCCAGGGCAATCAGTGCTGCGGCGGCCGCTACCTGTTCGGCAATACGACGACTCACACCCTGACCTCGGCTTTTTTCATTCAATAAGGTGATTTCGCATTCGACGAAGAACGTCCGGCAATGCGGCTCACCCTGGATATCCACCACTTCGTATCGCGGCAGGTCACAGGCACGCGACTGCAGAAACTCTTGCAGTCGGGTCTTTGGATCTTTATTGGTGTCGACCAGCGTCAGGCCTTCAAACTCCGATGTCAGCCAGGCCAGCACGCGTTCGCGCGCCATGTCCATGCCTGCATCCAGGTAGATGGCACCGATCAGCGCTTCCAGCGCATCAGCGAGGATCGACTCGCGGCGGAATCCGCCACTCTTCAACTCACCGGAACCCAGGCGCAGGTACTCGCCCAGATCGAAACCACGGGCCAGTACGGCCAGCGTTTCGCCTTTCACCAACCGTGCGCGCAAACGCGACAATTGGCCTTCGCGGGCGAGCGGGAAGCGGTCAAACAGCGCTTCACCGGCGACGAAGTTGAGAATGGCATCACCGAGGAATTCCAGGCGTTCATTGTTGCGCCCGGCAAAACTACGGTGAGTCAGGGCCAGAACCATCAGTTCCTGATCCTTGAAGGTATAGCCGAGCTGACGCTCGAGACGGCTTAAAGAGACGCTCACGGTTTACCCACACTGAATTCGTGGTCGACTATCACCATCATAGGTGCGAGGCACCGGTGGCCCTCGACAATTAACGCTGTGTTCAAATCCACATCCTGAATATCGTTGACTGCATGCTTCGGGTGACATCCCTGTAAAGATCACTGACGGCGGTGAAACCCGCTGCCGTGAAGCGTTCTACAAGACCCAGAAAAGCATTCGGCGCTGTGTTCAACAGCGCCGTGTGTGATTACTTGATCAAGCCAACCCGCGAAAAATTCGGCAGGTGGCTGAGTTTTGGTTCGGGCCAGCTCATCCAGACCGCGAAAGCCTTGCCGACAATATTCTGGTCGGGAACCATGCCTAGCAGATCCTTGGGAATACTTGGGTCATCCCAATAGCGACTGTCGTTCGAGTTGTCGCGGTTGTCGCCCATCATGAAGTAATGCCCGGCGGGTACGGTCCACTGATGGTCTGGTGTCGCACGGTAGCGACTCATCTCTTTGCGGATCAGGTGCTCGGCAGCGCCGAGTTTTTCCTTATAGAGTTCTGCACTGCCCAGCGTGCCCGGCTCGGAGCCCACCAATTGTTCGGCGATCGGTTGGCCATTAACGAACAGATGCTTGTCGGCGGTGTAGCGAATCACGTCACCCGGAAGACCAACCACACGCTTGATGTAGTTGACGTTCGGATCGCTTGGGTAGCGGAACACCATCACATCTCCGCGCTGCGGCTCACCGACTTCGATGACTTTCTTGTCGATCACCGGCAAGCGGATCCCGTAAGAAAACTTGCTCACCAGAATGAAGTCGCCGACATCCAGGGTCGGTTTCATCGAGCCCGATGGAATCTGGAACGGTTCCACGAGGAACGAACGCAGCACCAGCACGATGAACAACACCGGAAAGAACGACTTGCCGTATTCAACCAGCAGCGGCTCTTTGTTCAGCTTCTCGACCACAACCACATCAGGCTGGCTGACGCTGCCATGATAAGTGGCGATGGCTGCACGCCGGCGTGGCGCCAGGAAGAGCAGATCGAGCAGCGCCAACAGACCGCAGACGGCGACAGCGATGACCAGCAACAGCGGGAAATTTAGTGACATAGGACCTAACTATCCAACCTGAGCA
>JAPLSD010000697.1 GCA_026398835.1 Pseudomonas sp. | reverse complement strand
TTCGACTTTCAGGTTTTCACCTTCGGCTTCGATCTCGCCCAGCTCCCAGTCTATCGCCCGTACCAAACCATGGGCGGTAGCGGGTTCAGCGCTCTGGCGCATGTCCTGAACACTTTGCGGGTTGCGCGCCAGATTGCCGAACCATGGCCAGCACACCGGTACCCCGGCACGAATGCTCTTGCCGGTTTTGAACATGGCCTCATCGTTGAGCCAGATCAGCGGTGGTTGTCCGGCCAACTGATAGCTGAGAATGTGCGCGCCTTGCTGGGCCACCAGCAATTCGGCCTGACCGTGGCGAATGCGCCAGCAGTTCAGTTCATCCAGTTTTACGGCTTCAACGTTGGGCGTAGGCATGCTGCAGGTCTCACTCAGGAACAATGACTGCAATGGACCCGCAAAGGGCCCACGAGTTTAACGCCGTGGCGGCACCGAGCGGGTGCGGCCGCTGCCATCGATGGCAACGAAGACAAACACGGCTTCGGTCACTTTACGCCATTCGCTGGACAGTGGATCGTCGCTCCAGACCTCGACCATCATTTGAATCGAGCTGCGGCCTATTTCCAGCGCCTGGGTATAGAAAGACAGTTGCGCGCCAACCGCGACCGGCACCAGAAATGCCATGCGATCAATCGCCACCGTTGCGACGCGTCCGCCCGCGACTTTACTGGCCATTGCCGTGCCAGCGAGGTCCATTTGCGAGACCAGCCAACCGCCGAAAATATCGCCAAAACCGTTGGTTTCGCGAGGAAGCGCGGTGATTTGCAGGGCCAGATCGCCTTGCGGAATTGGATCTTCTTGTTCGAGCTCTATCATGCCGGGGGGTGCCTCTGACCCGTGACTCTACATTGTGCTGCGGGTGAATAGCCGTCTCGGGAAAAACGATTCAGCCCGAACATACTACGTTCGTCACGTTTTTCGTAAGGCGTACTAAAGGGAAACTCTGCGAAACCGGCTGGCTGGTCCCAACGGCGTTTTCGCACAGCAACCCTTTCAGGTTGTTACAGATTGCGAGTATATCGATCGGTAGACCTCGCGACGACCGTCCGGTTCTCATTTTGACCGCCAATTGCGCTCATCTATGTGCTTTTTCGAACAATTTGCTATCGTGCCGAACCTGCCAGGCCCCAACCAGCGCTGTTGCGGCTTTCAGATCTGACTATAAGAGAAGCCCTTGCCATGACCAGTGTGCCCTCGAGCATTGCGCAGCCTGCGCAACCCGCACGTCCGTTGACCCGCACCGACTACAAGACTTTGTCGCTTTCTGCCTTGGGTGGGGCGCTGGAATTTTACGACTTCATTATCTTTGTGTTCTTCGCCACGGTGGTCGGCAAACTGTTCTTCCCGGCGGACATGCCGGAATGGCTGCGCCTGATGCAGACCTTCGGTATTTTCGCTGCAGGTTATCTGGCCCGGCCGCTGGGCGGGATCGTCATGGCGCACTTCGGCGACCTGCTGGGACGCAAGAAGATGTTCACCCTGAGCATTTTCATGATGGCCGTGCCGACGCTGATCATGGGCCTGCTGCCGACCTACGCGCAGATTGGCCTGTGGGCGCCGATCCTCTTGCTGCTGATGCGGGTGATTCAAGGTGCGGCCATCGGCGGTGAAGTGCCGGGCGCCTGGGTGTTCGTTTCCGAGCACGTGCCACA
>JAPLSD010000408.1 GCA_026398835.1 Pseudomonas sp. | reverse complement strand
CACATCGAGCCGTAAAACTCTCTTTCTCTTTAATATTATATTGGCCGGCCGGGCTTGCCCGGCCTTGGGCGTTGTCGGTCAACGATCGGCAAGCCACAGGCATTTTCTGGATAGGTTGGTATGAGCGATAGCGATAGCGTAGAACTTTTCACCGACGGCGCCTGCAAGGGCAACCCCGGCCCAGGCGGCTGGGGCGCATTGCTGGTGTGCAAGGGCGTTGAAAAAGAACTCTGGGGTGGCGAAGCCAATACCACTAACAACCGCATGGAGCTGATGGGCGCGATTCGTGGCCTGGAAGAACTCAAACGCTCTTGCGACGTGCTGCTGGTCACCGACTCGCAATACGTGATGAAAGGCATCAACGAATGGATGGACAACTGGAAGAAACGTGGCTGGAAAACCGCTGCGAAGGAGCCGGTGAAGAACGCTGACCTGTGGAAGATGCTCGATGAGCAGGTTAATCGCCATAACGTCACCTGGAAATGGGTTCGCGGGCATATCGGTCATCACGGCAACGAGCGCGCCGACCAATTGGCCAACCGTGGCGTTGATGAAGTGCGTGGCTACAAGCAGTCCTGATGGTTCGGCTGCACAGCACGGGTAAACCGGCATGCTGCAGGTCGAACGCAGGCTTCGCCAGCGACTACAGCGTGCTAAAATCGCGCGCTTTGAAAGATGAACCGTTGAGAGCTGACCCCTGATGGCCAACAGATCCGTTGTACTCGATACCGAAACCACCGGCATGCCGGTGACCGACGGCCACCGGATTGTCGAAATCGGTTGCGTCGAGTTGATCGGTCGGCGCCTGACCGGTCGGCATTTCCATGTTTATCTGCAGCCTGACCGGGAAAGTGATGAGGGCGCCATCGGCGTCCACGGCATCACCAACGAATTCCTGGTGGGAAAGCCGCGTTTCGCCGAAGTGGCCGAAGAATTCTTCGAGTTCATCAAAGGTGCGCAGCTGATCATCCATAACGCGGCGTTCGACGTCGGCTTCATCAACAATGAATTTGCCCTGATGGGTCAGAAGGATCGGGCTGATATCACTCAGCA
Organism: Pseudomonas sp.; assembly: GCA_026398835.1. GTDB lineage: Bacteria > Pseudomonadota > Gammaproteobacteria > Pseudomonadales > Pseudomonadaceae > Aquipseudomonas. The sequence goes on along the minus strand of JAPLSD010000408.1, from coordinate 1,824 downwards.
CTGCACGATCCTCGACACCCTGATGATGGCTCGTGAGCGTCACCCCGGGCAGCGCAACAGCCTCGATGCCTTGTGCAAACGGTATGGCGTCGACAACTCCGGCCGTGAGTTGCACGGCGCCTTGCTCGACTCCGAGATCCTCGCCGACGTCTACCTGACCATGACCGGTGGCCAGACCAGTCTGTCCCTGGCCGGCAATGCCTCGGACGGCAACGGTTCGGGCGAAGGTTCGGGCAACCGCCCCAGCGAGATTCGTCGCTTGCCTGCCGATCGTCAGCCGACCCGGATCATTCGTGCCAGTGAAAATGACCTGGCCGAACACGTGGCGCGGATGGAGGCCATTGCCAAATCTGCCGGCGCTCCAGCGCTTTGGGTGCAGTTGGCTGAGGCCAAGGGTTAACCTCTTCTAACGAGGATGCCCCTCGCCACAGAGGTCTCAACCCTCTACCCTGAGGACATTGGCAGGCCTCGGTCTGCCGCCTCAGGACGCCAGGCCCCATGTATAAAGACTTGAAATTCCCCGTCCTTATCGTGCACCGCGACATCAAGGCCGACACCGTCGCCGGTGATCGGGTCCGCGGGATCGCCCGGGAGCTGGAGCTGGAAGGCTTCAGTATTGTTTCTGCGGTGGATTACACCGAGGGACGATTGGTCGCCTCGACTCACCACGGTCTGGCCTGCATGCTGATTGCGGCCGAAGACGCCAGAGAAAATACCCATTTGCTACAGAACATGGCCGAGCTGATCCGCCTGGCCCGTGTCCGTGCGCCGAACTTGCCGATCTTCGCCCTGGGCGAGCAGGTGACCCTGGAAAACGCACCGGCCGACGCCATGAGCGAGCTCAATCAGCTGCGCGGCATTCTCTACCTGTTCGAAGACACCGTGCCGTTCCTGGCGCGGCAAGTGGCGCGGGCAGCTCGCAACTACCTTGATGGCCTGTTGCCGCCGTTTTTCAAAGCGCTGGTGCAACACACCGCAGACTCCAATTACTCCTGGCACACCCCCGGTCACGGCGGTGGTGTGGCTTATCACAAGAGTCCGGTGGGGCAAGCGTTCCATCAGTTTTTCGGGGAAAACACCCTGCGTTCGGATTTGTCGGTCTCGGTGCCGGAACTGGGGTCGTTGCTCGATCACACCGGTCCGTTGGCTGAAGCAGAGGCCCGCGCTGCCCGGAATTTTGGCGCCGATCACACCTTCTTCGTGATCAATGGCACTTCGACCGCCAACAAGATTGTCTGGCACTCCATGGTCGGGCGCGACGATCTGGTGTTGGTGGACCGCAATTGCCACAAATCGGTTTTGCACTCGATCATTATGACCGGCGCTATTCCTCTGTACCTGTGCCCGGAGCGCAATGAGCTGGGCATCATCGGGCCGATCCCGCTGAGCGAATTCAGTCCTGAGTCGATCAAGGCCAAGATTGATGCCAGCCCGTTGACTAAAGGCCGACCGCCCAAGGTCAAGCTGGCGGTGGTCACCAACTCCACCTACGACGGTCTGTGCTACAACGCCGAGCTGATCAAGCAGACCCTGGGTAATAGCGTCGAGGTGCTGCACTTCGACGAGGCCTGGTATGCCTACGCGGCGTTTCACGAATTCTTTGCCGGGCGTTACGGCATGGGTACTTCGCGCACGGCCGATAGCCCCTTGGTGTTCACCACCCATTCCACGCACAAACTGCTTGCAGCTTTCAGTCAGGCATCGATGATCCATGTGCAGGACGGTGGCGCGCGGCAACTGGACCGCGATCGCTTCAACGAAGCGTTCATGATGCATATCTCCACTTCGCCGCAGTACAGCATCATCGCCTCGCTGGACGTCGCT
>JAPLSD010000178.1 GCA_026398835.1 Pseudomonas sp. | reverse complement strand
GTTCACGTGCAGGGCTTGGCCGTGGAACTGCCTTTGAACGACGAGTCTGACCTGCCGTTCCAGCCCCTGGGCGAAGCTGTCGATGATTACCAGCGACAAAAAATCCTCCACGCCTTGAGCCTGTCCGGGGAGAACTGGGCCTGCGCCGCACGGCTGCTGGAAGTCGATCCCAGCAACTTGCACAAACTGGCCCGGCGGTTGCGGCTCAAGTAAGGGGAGGGCGACGCTTCATCAATGCTCAGTGTTGATGGTGGTCAAGTGGGTATCGCACGCAAGCTCGCATACTGCGTGAAACCTTTCGGAGACGACCGCCATGCCCCTTTCCCTGGCTCAAATGCGCCGTAACTACACCCTTGATGGTTTGCAAGATGATCTGGCGCTGGATGATCCCCTGGCGATGTTTCGACAGTGGATGCAACAAGCCCGCGAGACCGAAAGCGCTCCCGTCGAGGCCAATAGCATGGCTCTGGCGACGGTCGACAGTCAGGGGCGTCCACACTGCCGGATTCTGCTGCTCAAGGGTTTGAGCGATGAAGGCTTCACTTTTTTCGGCCATTACCAGAGTGACAAGGGTCAGCAACTGGCGGGCAATCCCTTTGCTGCCATGACATTCTTCTGGCCCGGTCTGGAGCGTCAGGTTCGTATTGAAGGCCAGGTCTCCAGGCTCGACCCGCAGATCTCGGATGCGTACTTCGACTCCCGCTCCCTGGCCAGCCGTCTGGGTGCCTGGGCTTCACCGCAAAGCCGTCCACTGGAAAGCCGAGCAGCACTCGAATCCTTGTGGGTGGAAACCGCTAAGCGCTTCGTCGGCCAAACCGTGCCGCGGCCCGAGCATTGGGGCGGCTACTGCCTGCATCCTGAGCGACTGGAGTTCTGGCAGGGGCGTGCCGACCGCTTGCATGATCGGCTCGATTACCGCTTGCAGAAGGGTGTGTGGCAACGAAATCGTTTGGCGCCTTGAACTTGCTATTAGCAAAACACAAAGTGGCCGCAGATGCTGAGTGCAACACCGTACCGGAAAGTAAGGTGTTGCACTCAGCATCTGCGGCCAACCCGCTCAAGATCCACTTGGCGGGTTTTTCTTGTTGGCTGACATTACTAGCTTCGGGAGTTGCAGTCGTTAGGACTCTGTATCCAAATCAGGGAAGGTCGTTGTTGAACGGCTGCAAAGGTCCCTGACTGACTGTGCGACCTTCTGCGCCGACGGGTTTAATCGCCACTTGCGCATCTGCCGCCCGCTGGGTCGATGCCGTGAGATCAGCCGCCTGTGCGGTCACGCTGTTTTCGTCACCTATTGCGCCTTGCGGAATGAACAGCTCCGGATGATCGAATGGAGCTCGCTCCCATGCGACCCGCGGATCGGTCAACCCGACCTCCATGAATTTGACCAGTGCGTCTATGTCAGTGGAGGACAGGCTCAGGGGTTTTACATCCGGACTGAGGTTCGATGTGTTGTGCTGATTTACGGCGGGATGGTCGAATGCGCTGGTGTTGTTCGCATCCGAGCCGCGCTGGTCGCCGCCTCGGTTGTAGAACTCCACGACCTGTTGGAGGGTTGCCCTGCTGCCATTGTGGAAATAGGGCCCGGTCAAAGCGATGTTGCGCAGCGTCGGTGTCTTGAAGGACCCATCGACAGAATCGCGGAAGCCGACTTTGGGCTTGAGCGACGGGTCACAGGGTATAGCTGGGCTCAATGGCACTTCGAATGTGCAAACGTCGACAGTAAAAGGGTCAGGCACTTTTCCGCCTTGCAGCATGGTGTTGTATTGGCGGGTGAAAGACAGCTGGTTACCCCATGGGTCCGTGCCGCCGACCCCCAGGTCCTCCGAAGTCCTACGTACACCTGTGTTGAAGAAGCCGCTGTCATGGAGCGTCGTCAGGTTGTCAGCCATCGTAATACGGTCGACGCGCCCACCGGCCAGGAGCCGCAAACGGCTGGCTGCGTTCGTCAATTCCGGCCCGCCGTGGCATTTGACGCACTGGCCCTTGCCAGTGAAAATGCCCATGCCCTTGACTTGCTGGTCATTCAATGCCTGACGATTGCCGTTCAAGTAGTCATCCAGCGGCGCCTGATCAGAGACCAGGGTGGATTCGTACATCTGGATCGCGAGCCCGAAGAAGAGTGGGAAATTGGCCTCCATCTGGCTATACGGCGTGCCGCCCAGCGAAACCTGCTGCTTGGCGTTCCACAGTCGTGGCTGGAAGACCTTCTGGATCAGGTCACGGTAGGTGGGCCGGTTTGCGCCGGAGAAAGCGCCCAGTACCGAATCGGTTGGTGCGATCTTCTGTTGGGTGAGCATCGGATTGTCGAGCATGCGTCGGCCGATGTCCGCGAAGGTGCGCCCACCGCAGGACATTTCGACTGGGCTGCCGGGAGGTCCCACGGCCTGCGAGGCGGCAGAAGCATCGTCGAGTGCTAGCCGCACCTTGGCCGCAACCCCGCTGGCATCGTTGGTGACGAAGATGCCAGCATCGGGATCGCGATTGCCGAACGGCGACAAGCCGTTGAAGACGTTGTTGGCCCGGCCGTCCCAAAAATTGCGGACGTTGAAGGCGGCGTTGATCACCGTAGGTGCGTTGCGCCCGGTACTACGACGGACATTCATGGCACCCACATGGAAGATGGGGTCCGGCAGCTGCGTGCAGTTGTCGAAACGCGATTGAGACGCCTTGGTGAAGTTGGCGTCGAACACACCTTGTGAGCCGGTCACATCGTCGGTCGAGTAGAGGATCGGCGAATTGTGATCGAGCGGATCAGCCAGCACATGGGTCGGAAAGTCGGCTTTCTTGAGCGTGTAGTTCGGGCCGCCCTTGCCACCGGATTTGGTCGTGTATGAGGCCACGTCGCCAGGAATGTGGGCCGCTGCGAACGGTTTGTTGAACATCGACGCGACGTTCGTATTGGTGTTATTCAGGCCGGGATTGAGCTGGTTGGTGATCCGGTGATCGACCCCGGCGTGAAAGTGGCACGTCGCGCAAGCGGTGTTGCCATCGCTGCCGATGTTCATGTCCCAGAACAGGGCCTTGCCCAATTGGATCGCCGCTGTGCGATTCTGCACGTAGTCGGTCATCAGATCGACTTTGCGTCCACCCTCGGTTCCCGACGGGTCGGGCGGCGTCATGCCGCGTAGCGACTGCAGTTTGTGTGATGATGGCGGGTCGGTTGCTGGCTGTGGCGCGTTAGTGGTTGCTGGCGCTGGCGCTTTAGCGGCGAGGGCACTCTTGTAGGGCAGACTGACTGCAACCAGTCCGCCTGCGACCGCGCAGGTCAAGCTGATAGTTCGAAGGATGTTCAAGTGTTTCTTCATGATGACATTACTCGATTCAGTTTGGGGTTGCCGAGTTCGGGGACTGTCCTTTTGCGAGATGAATTCCTGGCCAGAAATCTTTCTGTTCGCGCGAGTTATTACGTCGACTCGAAGTTGGCTGGCGTGAAGCGTAGTCAAATTAGGCGAAGCGCTATTTTATAGGTTCAATTGAAATGCCCTCCTGTCGCAATGTGGCGGGTGCCTAAAATCACTCTAGCTGTAATAGAAAATTTTAGTAGTCAATTTTTTAAAAAACTTGCGTGTCGAGCGAGTCATCCGTTAGTTTGAAAACCTGCCGGGCGGAGATGAGCAGTGGCGGGCAGAAAGAGTGGTCACACAAACCCCCAACTTCGGTATGAAATCCCCCCACTAGTGGGTGCCATTACCCAGCAGTATTTGCGTCTTGATGAACACGTGGAATCAGGTTGCAGCCAGTGTTTACGGTGCTTTCAGGCTGCCATGCATATTTTTTACAATGATGGCAGAGTAATTGCTGAGTGAGCTTGTCCCGTTTATAAAAGGTGGAAAGTAGGGGAGTTGTAAGTGCCCCATTGAGTGATTACATATAACCGTTGGCATGCATCATGAAGTACCTCTGTCAACTCAATAGAAGTGTTGCAGTCACCCTCTGCAATCGTCGTGGGGAAACTTTCATGAATCACCCTAAGTACACGTTTGCGCAGGGAGCGCTGCACTGTTTATCGGCGTTGATTGTTCTATGGATAATGTGCGCCGGCTCTTACGCGGCCTTATTCAATGTGCCGGAAGATGTCAGGCTAACTATGATCGGCTTGAATATTTCGCTGGCGACATTGTTCATGCCGTTTTTCGTGGTGCATGCAGGTTTGCGCGTTAACCCTATACGCAAACACTCGCCCAGGCGCAGACTTTTAGTTCGCCGTTTTTTGTGCTTTCTAGCCTGCCTGTTTACGGTAACGCTGGTTGCGGCCGACGAACCTCAGGGCAATGACAATCAAGCCAATGAAAAGTGGCTGGAGCCGGCACGCTCCAAGCTCATGCATGTGAATGGCGGTATGCCGTTCTTTCCGCATCGGGCCAATACCACCGGCAACCTGGTTTTGAATGTGAAGGACTTCGACAATGCCCAGATATGTGGCGCTTGCCATACGGAGATCTACAAGCAGTGGCGCTCGTCGATGATGTCCCAAGCCTG
>JAPLSD010000053.1 GCA_026398835.1 Pseudomonas sp. | reverse complement strand
GATTTCCATCGACGACGAAGAAGCCAAAGTGTTTCGCGCCAGCGTCGTCGAATGGCTGATGACCAACCACCCGCACGACTGCCCGGTCTGCGAGGAAGGCGGTCACTGCCACCTGCAAGACATGACGGTAATGACCGGCCATAACGAGCGCCGTTACCGCTTCACCAAGCGTACCCACCAGAACCAGCAATTGGGCCCGTTCATCTCTCACGAAATGAACCGCTGCATCGCCTGCTATCGCTGCGTACGTTTCTATAAAGATTACGCCGGCGGCACCGACCTCGGTGTATTCGGCGCCCACGACAACGTGTACTTCGGTCGCGTTGAAGACGGCACCCTGGAAAGCGAGTTCTCCGGCAACCTTACAGAGGTCTGCCCGACCGGTGTGTTCACCGACAAGACTCACTCCGAGCGCTACAACCGTAAGTGGGACATGCAGTTCTCGCCAAGCATCTGCCATGGCTGCTCCAGCGGTTGCAACATCAGCCCGGGTGAGCGTTACGGCGAACTGCGTCGCATCGAAAACCGTTTCAACGGTTCGGTGAACCAGTACTTCCTCTGTGACCGTGGCCGTTTCGGCTATGGCTACGTCAACCGCGAAGATCGCCCACGTCAGCCACTGCTGGCCAACGGCGCCAAGCTGAGCCTCGACGAAGCCCTGGATAAAGCCGCCGAACTGCTGCGCGGTCGCAACATCGTCGGTATTGGCTCGCCACGCGCCAGCCTCGAAAGCAACTTCGCCCTGCGCGAACTGGTCGGTGCCGAGCATTTCTACTCGGGTATCGAAGCATCCGAGCTGGAGCGTATTCGTCTGGTCGTGCAGGTGCTGAAAGACAGCCCGCTGCCGGTCCCGAACATGCGCGACATCGAAGACCACGACGCGATCTTCGTGCTCGGTGAAGACCTGACCCAGACCGCCGCCCGTATGGCGCTGGCCCTGCGTCAATCGGTCAAAGGCAAAGCCGAAGACATGGCCGACGCCATGCGCGTTCAGCCTTGGCTGGATGCCGCGGTGAAAAACATCGGTCAGAACGCGTTGAACCCACTGTTCATCGCCAGCCTGGCTGAAACCAAACTCGACGATGTCGCTGAAGAGTGCGTTCACGCGGCTCCAGACGACCTCGCCCGTATCGGTTTCGCCGTGGCCCACGCCCTTGACGCCAGCGCTCCAGCCGTTGAAGGCCTGGATAGCGACGCGGTTGAACTGGCTCAGCGCATCGCCAACGCCCTGCTCGCTGCCAAGCGTCCGCTGATCATTGCCGGTACTTCGCTGGGCTCCAAAGCGCTGATTGAGGCTGCTGCAAACATTGCGAAGGCCCTGAAGCTGCGCGAGAAGAACGGCTCCATCAGCCTGATCGTGCCAGAGGCCAACAGCCTCGGTCTGGCCATGCTCGGTGGTGAGTCGGTCGACGCAGCCCTGACAGCTGTGATCGACGGTAAAGCCGACGCCATCGTGGTGCTGGAAAACGATCTGTACACCCGTACCGATAAAGCCAAGGTCGATGCCGCCCTGACCGCCGCTAAAGTAGTGATCGTTGCCGACCATCAGAAGACTGCCACCAGCGATCGCGCGCACCTGGTTCTGCCAGCCGCCAGCTTCGCTGAAGGCGACGGTACGCTGGTCAGCCAGGAAGGCCGCGCCCAGCGCTTCTTCCAGGTTTTCGACCCGACTTACCTGGATGCCAGCATCCTGGTTCACGAAGGCTGGCGCTGGCTGCATGCCCTGCGCTCGACCCTGCTGAATCAGCCGCTGGACTGGACTCAACTGGACCACGTCACCGCTGCCTGCGCCGCAAGCAACGCACAACTGGCCGGTATTGTCAGCGCCGCACCGTCCGCCGCGTTCCGGATCAAAGGCCTGAAACTGGCTCGTGAACCGCTGCGTTACAGTGGCCGGACCGCCATGCGCGCCGACATCAGCGTGCACGAACCGCGTACCTCCCAGGACAACGACACCGCGTTCTCGTTCTCCATGGAAGGCTACTCGGGCTCCGTCGAACCGCGTCAACAAGTGCCGTTCGCCTGGTCTCCGGGCTGGAACTCGCCGCAAGCCTGGAACAAGTTCCAGGACGAAGTCGGTGGTCACATCCGTGCTGGCGACCCAGGCACTCGCCTGATCGAAACCCAGGGTGATGGTCTGAGCTGGTTCGCCAGCATTCCGACCGCGTTCTCCCCTGCTCGCGGAACCTGGCAAGTGGTGCCGTTCTATCACCTGTTCGGCAGCGAAGAGACCTCTTCGAAAGCCGCTCCGGTTCAGGAACGCATTCCGGCCGCCTACGTTTCTCTGGCCAAATCCGAAGCGGATCGCCTGGGTGTCAACGACGGTGCCCTGCTCAGCCTGAACGTTGCCGGTCAGACCCTGCGTCTGCCGTTGCGTATCAATGAAGAGTTGGGTGCCGGTCTGGTCGCGTTGCCTGCCGGTCTGGCTGGCATTCCGCCCGCCCTCTTTGGCAAAACCGTTGACGGTCTGCAGGAGGCAGCTCAATGACCTGGTTCACGCCTGAAGTGATCGACGTGATCATCTCGGTGGTCAAATCCATCGTGATTCTGCTCGCCGTGGTGGTTTGCGGCGCGCTGCTAAGCTGGGTCGAGCGTCGTTTGCTCGCCCTCTGGCAGGATCGTTACGGCCCGAACCGGGTTGGCCCGTTCGGCGCCTTCCAGATCGCCGCCGACATGATCAAGATGTTCTTCAAGGAAGACTGGACGCCGCCGTTCGCCGACAAAGTGATCTTCACGTTGGCGCCGGTAGTGGCCATGAGCGCCTTGCTGATTGCCTTCGCGATCATCCCGATTACCCCGACCTGGGGTGTCGCGGACCTGAACATCGGCATTCTGTTCTTCTTTGCCATGGCCGGTCTGTCGGTCTACGCGGTGTTGTTCGCCGGCTGGTCGAGTAACAACAAGTTCGCCCTGCTGGGCAGCTTGCGGGCCTCGGCACAAACCGTGTCGTACGAAGTGTTCATGGGCCTGTCGTTGATGGGCATCGTGATCCAGGTCGGCTCGTTCAACATGCGCGACATCGTCGATTATCAAGCCCAGCACCTGTGGTTCATCATTCCGCAGATCTTCGGTTTCCTGACCTTCTTCATTGCTGGCGTCGCCGTGACTCACCGTCACCCGTTCGACCAGCCGGAAGCGGAGCAGGAACTGGCCGACGGTTACCACATTGAATACGCCGGCATGAAATGGGGCATGTTCTTCGTCGGTGAGTACATCGGTATTGTGTTGATTTCGGCGCTGCTGGTGACACTATTCTTCGGTGGCTGGCACGGTCCGTTCGGCATTCTGCCGCAGATCCCGTTCATCTGGTTTGCACTGAAAACCGCGTTCTTCATCATGTTCTTCATCCTGCTGCGCGCCTCGATTCCGCGCCCACGGTATGACCAAGTGATGGACTTCAGCTGGAAGTTCTGCCTGCCGCTGACCCTCGTCAACATGCTGGTGACCGCTGCGATCGTGTTGCTCAACACGCCCGCCATCGCGGCTCAGTGAGGATAGAGAATCATGAAGTATATTTTTGACATCGTGCATGGCTTCTACACCCAGCTTCGCAGCCTGGTGATGATTTTCGGCCATGCCTTCCGCAAGCGCGACACGCTGCAGTACCCGGAAGAGGCGGTGTACCTGCCGCCGCGCTTCCGCGGGCGTATCGTGCTGACCCGCGACCCTGACGGCGAAGAGCGTTGTGTAGCCTGCAACCTGTGCGCTGTAGCGTGCCCGGTGGGTTGCATCTCGCTGCAGAAGGCTGAAACCGAAGACGGTCGCTGGTACCCGGAATTTTTCCGCATCAACTTCTCGCGCTGCATTTTCTGCGGCCTCTGCGAGGAAGCCTGCCCGACCACCGCGATCCAGCTGACACCGGATTTCGAGATGGCCGAGTTCAAACGTCAGGACCTGGTTTACGAGAAAGAAGATCTG
>JAPLSD010000615.1 GCA_026398835.1 Pseudomonas sp. | reverse complement strand
GGTCGGTGGCTTGCTCATCGACATAGCGGCTGTTCAAACGGAAATCGATGCTGACCTGCTGGCATTCAATGTTCAGCGAGCAAGCGCCGGCCAGGGTCGCGGCCAATGGCTGAGCGCCGCCCATGCCGCCCAGACCTGCGGTCAGGACCCAACGACCGGTGAGGTTGTCGTTGTAGTGCTGGCGACCGGCTTCGACGAAGGTTTCGTAGGTGCCCTGGACGATGCCCTGGCTGCCGATGTAGATCCAGCTGCCGGCAGTCATCTGGCCGTACATGGCCAGGCCTTTGGCGTCCAGTTCGTTGAAGTGTTCCCAGCTTGCCCAGTGTGGCACCAGGTTGGAGTTGGCGATCAGTACACGCGGGGCGTTGCTGTGAGTCTTGAACACGCCGACCGGCTTGCCGGATTGCACCAGCAGGGTCTCGTCGTCATTCAGGTTGGTCAGGCTTTCGACGATCTTGTCGTAGCATTCCCAGTTACGTGCCGCACGACCGATGCCACCGTAAACCACCAGTTCTTTAGGGTTCTCGGCAACTTCCGGGTCGAGGTTGTTCATCAGCATCCGCAGCGGCGCTTCCGTCATCCAGCTTTTGGCGGTCAGCTTGTTACCGCGAGCGGCGCGGATTTCAACGTTACGGTATTTCGTAGGTTTATTCTCGGTCACGAAAAGAACTCCTCAGCAATCAATCCAAACCAGCCCGGCAGTGGGCGAGCAAGCCTGCGCGCAGGGGCTGCGCTACAAGCGAATCAGGGGACGGTGCGAAGAGGGTATTCAGTAACTCTTACGCACACATCTTTACTTGTACATACAAGCATATGCAATCAAGCGGCCAACTCGCTGATTGAGCACTCAAGAAAATTTCAAAAAGTGCGGGAAGCCGCCTGAATCAAGGGCTTTGAGACGAGATAAAAATTTTTACGGGATTTTTTGGAGGGGAAACATTTGTTACCGAAGCGTGGTTTTGCGCCACACTGGGGCGTTCGGTAACATTTTGAGAGATGTTGGTGCAGGGAGGAAACGGGTTGAACCGGGGTGAAACATGAGTGATCGTTCCCACGCTGCGTGGGAACGATCAACAGTGAATCAGTGGGCAGCCAGCTCAATCACACAACATTGACCGGTAACCGCAATTTCCAGCAACCCACTGTTACCGTCCAGTTGCAGGCAATCATGCCGCCCCAGCAATTCAGACGCGCTGTTACCCAATTCGACCTGGGTCTGCTCAGCCACACTGAAGATCAGCACCGTACTCGCCGAGCTGAAAAGCCGCTGCTCACCCTCAAGCCATTGCAACCGCGCGCTGTAGCGGTCCGGTGCATAGATCAGGTTGAAGTCGCGAATCGGTCCGCCGAGCAACGCACAGGAAACCTGGCTGGCACCACTGAAGGCAAACGGATCCAGCGGCAACAGCGGCCGCGTGTCCTGACCGTCGACCCGCAGTGTCATGCCCGCGCCTTGCAGCACGGTGATGACTCGCTGATAACCCGCAAAGACAGAAAACCCGCCCGACTCACCTATATCGGCAATCGACAGGCGCCAGCCGAAGCCGTCCAGACCGGTGCCGGCGTCACGGGTGATTTCTTCGGTGCTACCGCCGCCGTTTTTCCATGGCATGCGCGGATAGTTGGCCGCGCGCAAAACGTTCAACTGACTCATTTATGTCTCTTTATTTGTGAAACCGTCCTTCCAGACGATGACGGGAACCGGGGTGAATCAAGCGCGCGGCAGTCACTGGCTGACGGCCGGACCAGGTCCGGCGACGAATCAGCAGGCACGGCTCGCCGCGTTCGATCTGCAACAACCGGCATTCTTCCGGCTCGGCCAGAATCGCTTCGACTACGTGCTCGCCTTCGGTCAGCGGTGCGACCTGGGACAAATACGCGTAGGGCGTTTGCAAGGTGAAGTCTTGTTTGAGGTAGTCCGGTGCCACTAACGCGTTGACGAAACGGTCTTCAATTTGC
>JAPLSD010000441.1 GCA_026398835.1 Pseudomonas sp. | reverse complement strand
TTGACGTAAAAACCGCGCTCGAATTCATCGGCCGTTTCGCCGCCACACAGCAGGCGTGCGCCCTCTTGCTGACCGACTTGAATGTAGTCACGCACGGTGCGTCGCTGCGCCGCCGAGCACATCGGGCCAAGGAAACTCTGCGGGTCGAGCGGATCGCCCATGAGCAGGCTTTGGGTCTCGGCCAGTGCCAGTTCCAACGCCTCGGCGTAGCGGTTGGCGGGCAGCAGCATGCGGGTCAACGCGGTGCAGGTCTGTCCGGAGTTGATCATCACGTCCTGCACGCCGTAGCGCACAGCTGCCGCCAGGTCGGCGTCTTCTGCGATCAGCAATGGCGACTTGCCGCCCAGTTCCAGGCAGACCCGCTTGACCGAAGGCGCTGCCGCCTGCGCCACGCGAACGCCAGCGCCGGTCGAGCCGGTGAACGAGACCATGTCCACGTCCGGGTGTTTGGCCAAGGCTTCACCAACCTTCGAACCCGGTCCGCTGACCAGGTTGAACACCCCGGCCGGCAGGCCGATGGCTTCGATCATTTCGGCCAGCAAGAAGGCGTGCAGCGGGGTTTCCTGACTCGGTTTGACCACCACCGTGCAACCGGCGGCCAGCGCCGGCGCGAGTTTGCCGATCAACTGATGCAGCGGGTAATTCCAAGGATTGATAAACGCGCAGACGCCAACTGGCTCACGGATCACCAGCGAATTACCGACCTCGCGCACCTCATCCATCAGCCCGGCGATTTCGATGTACTGCTCAAGGCCGACAATCGGTCCGTCGACCTGCACCGAGCGGCACCATTGCACTGGCATGCCGAGTTCAGCGGTAATCACCGCCGCCATCTCGTCTGCTCGTGCTCGCAACTGGTCGGCCAAACCGCGGATGTAAGCTGCACGCACACTGGACGAGGTTCGCGACCATGGGCCGAAGGCCCGCCGTGCCGCAGCCACGGCGCGTTCGACATCACGCTCGTCACCCAACGGCACCGAGCCTGCGACCTGTTCAGTGGCCGGATTAATCACCTCGGCCGTGCCCTGACCAGAGGGTGTCTGCCAGGCGCCGTCGATAAATAGAGCCGTGTATTTACGCATCAACCAGTATCTCCATCAATTCATTGGCACAGCGGGCGATCCGCTGGCAGGCATCACGCAGTGGCGCGGTGCCGAGTACCAGACCGAGGCGAATATGCCCGGCGGCGCTAGGGCCGAACGCCTCACCGGCCAGCACCGAGACACCGTGTCGATCCAGCAAGCGGTCGGCGAATGCCTGGGCGCTGAGCCCGGTTTCGCGGATGTCGACCATCACGAACATCCCGCCATCGGGTTTCAGTGCGCGCACACCGGGGCAATCGGCCAGGCATTCGCAAACCAGATCCCGGCGCTGGCGATAGGCCTGACGCATGGCTTCCAGTTCCGGCAGTTGGGTCTCCAGCGCGACCACCGCAGCGTCCTGAATAAAATCCGGGGAGCCGTAGAGCATGCACAGCGCGAGGTTTTCCAGATGCCCGGCGAGTGACGGCGGCGCGACCACCCAACCGACGCGCCAACCGGTCATGGCGTGGGATTTCGACAGGCTGTTGAGGGTTGCGGTGCGTTCGGCCATGCCCGGCAAACTGGCCGGGCTGATGTGTTCACCCTCGAACAACAACTCGCTGTAGACCTCATCGGAAATCAGCCACAGATCATGAGCGATACACAGCTCGGCCAGCGCCTGCCAGGTGCTGCGCGGCAAGCTGGCGCCGGACGGGTTGTGCGGGCTGTTGAGCGCCAACGCCCGAGTGCGCGGCGTAATGCGCGCAGCGACGTCTTCAGGCAACACCCGAAAGCCGTTCTCGGAGCGCACCGGCACCGGAATCACCACCGCGCCGCGGGCACCGAACACCGCTTCATAGGTGACGTACATCGGCTCGGCGACGATCACTTCATCACCGGGATTGAGCACGCATTGCGCAACGCTGAACAGCGCACATTGCGCACCGGCCAGCACCACAACCTGATCGGCATCGACCTGTTGGCCGCTGCGTTGGCGATGACGTTTGGCGATGCTTTCCCGCAGGGCTCGCTTGCCGCGTACTTCGGCGTAATGGGTATTGCCCGCCAGCAGGCTATCGATGGCCGCTTGCACGATCGGCACTGGGGTATCGAAATCCGGGTCGCCTACCGAGAGCAGCAAAATATCTTTGCCCTGCTCCTGAAGCGCCAGGGCACGGTAATGAATCTCCCAGGCGGCAGCGCCATCACCGGCGATACGTTGGGTCAGATCGGAAAAACGCATGAGGGTTTGTTCCTTGTTTAGGGTTTAACCGACCAGCGCACAGGCGTGCTTGAGTTCGATCAGGGTCACGCCGTTTCGGCTGAATCCGGCACGCAAGTCGGTTTGCAATTCATCCAGGCTCTGCGGTTGCGTCACGGTGCAACCAAAGGCGCGGCCCAATGCGGCGAAATCCGGGTTGCGCGGCAGCACGCCAATGGGCTCGATATCCAGCCCGAGCATGTCGTCGCGGATCTGCCCCAAGGCATCGTTGTTCCACAGCAGCAGCACCAGCGGGCTGTCCAATTCTTCTACGGCCGTCGCCAACTCTTGCGCGGTATAGAGAAAACCACCGTCGCCGACCAGCACTAATCCCGGCCGGTTCGGCGCACCGAACTTGGCCCCGATACCGGCCGGCAAGCCGTAACCCAAAGTGCCGTAGCCAGTCGGATGCAGCCAGCTGCGCGGTGCATGGCTGCTGAAGGCGTAATTGCCGGTGTAGGCCAGTTGGGTCATGTCGCTGCTGATAAAGGCGTTGTCCGGCAGTTCGGCCGAGACGCGATCGAGAATCGCCTGATGGATCGACTGCAAAGCGCCGTGCCCGGCCTTGACCGCTTTACGCAATGCATCGACGGCTTGAATGGCAGCACTCGCATCGCGTGCGGGTTCGGACAGACGCGCGAGCAAGGCAGCAACGGTTTGCTGCGCATCGCCCTGCAAGGCCACCGCGCACGGGTAGAAATCGTTGAACTTGCGCGAGTCGATATCCACCCGCAGCAGTTCGGCATTCAGCGGCAGACGCTCACGCCAGTAATCGGTGTCGGCCATCTCCGTGCCGACCGCGAGCACCACATCGGCTTCGGCTATCAGCTTCCAGCCAGGTTCCACGCACAAGGTCGAACCCGCATTCAGTGGCGCATCCGGCGGCAGCAAACCCTTGCCAGCGACGCTGCTGAAAAACGGTGCGGCCAGTCGCGTGCTCAAATCCTGGAGCGATTGCGCCGCATTCAGCGCACCGCCACCGGCGATGATCATCGGCCGGCGTGCCGCTTGCAGTTTTGCCAGCGCCCGATCCAGCGCCTCGGCAGCCGGTACACCGCGTCCCGGACGGCGCACCACTTCATGGCTCCAGTCACGCGTCACAGGCGCGGCCAGCACATCCAGCGGCACCGAAATGTGCACCGGACGCGGACGCTCGCTGTCGAACACCGCGTAAGCGCGGGCGATCAGTTCTGGCAAATCCTCGGCACTCAAGGCCACCGCCGAAAACGCGGTGATCGGCGCAGTCATCGCGCGCTGATCCTGGGTTTCGTGCAGGCAGCCCCAACCTTTGCCCAGACTGGCCGTGTGGTTGACGCTGGAAATCACCAGCATCGGGATCGAGTCGGCATAGGCCTGACCGATCGCCGTCGCAGCATTGGTCACGCCGGGACCGGTAATGATGAAGCACACACCCGGTTTGCCGCTGACCCGCGCATAGCCGTCGGCCATGAAACCGGCCCCTTGCTCATGGCGGGTCAGCACATGGCGAATGCCGCTGCCCGGCAGGCCGCGATACAGCTCCAGCGTGTGCACACCGGGAATACCGAACACGGTGTCGACGCCATAATTGGCCAACAGGCGCACCAGGGTCTGGCCGCCGGTCAAGGTTTTGCTTTGCATGCTCAGATCCTCAGGCTTGGCCGAGGCGAATTAACGCATCGACCGCAGTCGTGCCATCGGCACCGACCAACAATGGGTTCACATCAAGTTCGAGCAACTGCCCGGCGTTTTCACAGGCGTAGTCCGCCACGGCACGGATCGCGGCAACCAGCGCGTCCAGATCCGCCGCTTCGCGACCGCGAAAACCTTGCAGCAACGGTGCGCTGCGCAGGCTCAATAACGCGGCGCGAATGGCCCCGTCATTGGTCGGCAACAGCAGGCTGCGGCTGTCCTGGAGCAGTTCCACCAAAATTCCGCCAGCACCGATGACTAGCGCCAGCCCGAAGTGGGTTTCACGCTTGATACCGACGATCAACTCGGCCAATGGCGGCGTCGCCATGCGCTCCAGCAGCACGTGATCGAATGGGACTCCTGGTGCGTAATCGGCGATTCGTGCGCGCATCTGTTCCAACGCGTCGCTCAACGCCTGCGCATCACGCAGGTTCAGCGCCACGGCACCGGCCTCGGTCTTGTGCGGCAATTGAGCGCTGACGGCTTTGAGCACCAGTGGATAACCCAGGGAATTCGCCGCTGTCAGCGCGTCGCTTGGTGTGCTCAACAGACCTTGCGGCGTCGGCAGGCCAAAGGCGCGCAAGGCCTGTTTGGACTGCCATTCATCCAGCAACTGCCCCTCACCTTCCAGCGCCTGTGGACAAATCGGCACCAACGCCGACTCACCGAGCGCCAGCAAGGCCTGACGATTCTGCTGATAACCGGCGATCCGGCCCCACGCGGCCAAACCATCTTCCACACCTTGCAACGCCGCCACACCGCGGGCGTGCAGACGTTCACGGGCGCTGGCCGGCAGCAGTTCGGGGAAGGCCGAGGTGACGAAACCGGTCTTGCCGTGACGAGCCAACGCCGCGCAATACAGCTCCAACAGCAGATCACATTCCTTGCGCTCACCGGTCGCTTCAGAGGGGTAATCGAGCACCAACACCGCGGCGTCGGCTTCAGTGCGCAAGGCGCTGTCGAGCATCTTGTCCAGCGCTTCGCGGTCGCCCCAGATCGCCGTGGTGAAGTCCAATGGATTGACCAGGTTGGCGTAGCTCGGCAGCACTTGATCGAGTTCGGCCCGCTGGCTTTCATCGAGTGTGGGCAGGCTCAATTCATTGCGTTCGGCGTAGTCGGCAATCAACCCGGCATCGCCACCGGAACAGGCCAGTGCGATCAGGCTCTTGCCTGCCGGTAAATTGCCGCAGGCGGCAGCTTTCAGGGTTTCGACAAAACTCACCGGACCGCTGACGCGAATCACTCCGAGGCGATCGAACAGGCTGTCGTACAGCGCATCGGAACCGGCCAGCGAACTGGTGTGGCTAAGGGCCAATTCAGCGCCGATCTGCGACACGCCGGTTTTCAGCGCGATGATCGGAATGCCCTTCTCCAGCGCCTTGTGCGCCGCTCGGGCAAAACCTGGAACGTTTTTCAGACCTTCCAGATGCAAGCCGATCGCCGTGACGCGCGGCTCGTCGAGCAGCACATCCATCAGTTCGGCGATGCCCAATTGCGCCTGGTTGCCGACTGAAGCCATATAGGCCACTGGCAACGAGCGGTCACTCATGGACAGGTTGTAGGCAAAGTTACCGCTCTGGGTCAGCACCGCAACGCCCTTCTCGACCGTCTTGCCACCATGGGCGACCGGCCACAACGCGGAGCTGTGCAGGTAATCGAGCAAGCCGTAGCAATTGGGGCCGAGCAAGGCCATGTCGCCGGCTGCCTTGAGCAACTGGTCTTGCAAGGCCTGGCCTTGCGCGCCGGTCTCGGCAAAACCGGAGGCATAGCAAATCGCTCCGCCTGCACCTTTTGCCGCCAGTTCGGCGACACAGGTCAAGGTCAGCTCGCGGTTGGTGGCGATGAATACCGCGTCCGGCCCGCACGGCAGTTCTGCGACGCTGCGCACACAAGGCACGCCTTCGAGGCTGTCGTGCTGCGGGTTGACCAGCCACATCTGGCCCTGGTAGCCGCCTTCAGCGCAGCGCTTGAGCGCACGGGCCATGCTCCGGCCGCCGACAAATGCCAGATGACGCGGCGCGAGCAGGCGTTTGAGGTTGTCGCGAATGTGTTGGGACATATGCGTTCTCCGACC
>JAPLSD010000817.1 GCA_026398835.1 Pseudomonas sp. | reverse complement strand
TTGTTCCAGGCCCATGCCCAGATACGCCCGCAAGGCAGGTTCGGCCACACTGCCTGCATGCAGCACTTGCAGGTTATCCCCAGCCAGTTGCAAGCCCATTTCGACCGCCCGAGCGTCCTGTTCAGCACGCCGAGGGCGCCCTGAGGTCGGGTGGGCACCGATGGACACCAGGCTGATCACATTCGTACTCATAACCCTATCCTTCCCTTAAGCCGCATCGCGCTTGGCTTCGTTGCGGTAAGCCTCTACCGCCGCGATCAAGGCTTGAAGAATCGCCGCGCTTTCGCCGATCACCGACAGGTCGGCGCGTTTGATCATGTCGCAACCCGGATCGAGGTTGATCGCCACCACCTTGTCGCAGGCACCAATGCCTTGCAGGTGCTGGATCGCCCCGGAAATCCCCACCGCCACATAGACCCGTGCCGTGACCCAGGTACCGCTGGCGCCGACCTGACGGTCGCGGGCCATGAAGCCATCGTCCACCGCCACCCGCGAAGCGCCTTCGGTAGCCCCGAGCGCTGCAGCCGTCTTGTGGAACAGCGGCCAGTCCTTGACCCCGTTGCCGCCGGAGAAAATGAATTCGGCTTCGGCCATGGGAATCGCCGCCGGATCGACCGCCACCGCACCAAGGTCTTCGATGCGCGACAAGCTGCGAACAACCGCTGTGGATAACTCTACCGGCAAGGCTTCGTGACGGGTTTCGCTGACCGGTTCTGCGCATTCGGCAGCCGCCAGAATCAAGCGCGCCACTGGCCGTGCAAGGTCCTGCAGGCCCGCACCGGCGCGGCCGATGCACTCCTCGCCCTTGACCTGCCAGACCCGCGTAGCCGGGCGCTCGCCCAGCGCCGCAGCGAAACGCCGACCCAGCTCGCCACCACCGCTGCGGCTGTCTGGCAACAGCCAGTGCCGTGGGTTGAACTGGTTATCCACAGCCCGTAGGCCCTGGACCCGTTGTTCCGGTGCATAACCGCTGAACTCACTGCCGTCAAGCACCAGCAAGCGGTCGACGCCAGCCGTGGCGAAGGCATTTTCTTTGTGTTCGCCGAAGACCACGGCCAGCACCGCACCGTCGTTGCCGGCCATCTGATGGGCCAGGCCCAGCAGATCGCGGTCGTGGCTGCTCAAGCGACCGCCGACCATGTCCGGTACGACGCTGATGTAGAACGCCGGTTGCGCTACGTGATGCAGCGGCAGTTGCACTTCAACCGTTGCCGAACGCCTGGCCGCGCCGCCCTGTTGGGCGCCGCTGCGGTCGATACGTTTGATCCCGTTGGGACCGATGAAACCAATGCCGTGAGGATTCTTGCGAATGATGCCGTTTGGCCCCATCCAGCTATGTTGCACCGGCTGCATGGCCGCGTGCAGCGGATGCAGGCGGTTGCGGGCAATCCATTCAGCGCGAGGGTCGCGGCGGATAATGTCGCTCATCAGTGGGCCTCCGCAGGTTCACGTTTGGCCGGCTTTGACGGCTTGCCTGGCGCCGCGTCTTCGAGCAGCGCATCAGCCACCAGTTCGGCAATGTCCTTGATCAACGGCCGTGGCTCGACCACACCCTCAAGCATCGCGGTGCACTGTGGACAACCCACGGCCACCAGCTCAGCGCCGGTTTCGCGGATGTCTTCCATGCGCATGTCGGGAATCCGCTGCTTGCCGGGAATGTCGGTGATCGGCGCACCGCCGCCACCGCCGCAGCAGCGCGAGCGGAAACCGGAGCGTTGCATTTCCTTGATCTCGATCCCCAGCGCCCGCAGCACTTCGCGCGGAGCCTCGTATTCGCCGTTATAGCGGCCAAGGTAGCAAGGGTCGTGATAGGTCACGCTGCTGCCTTTGTGCTGGCCAAGGTTGAGTGCACCAGCACCAATGATTTCTGCCATGTAGGTGCTGTGGTGCTGCACCACGTAGTTGCCGTCGAAGGCACCGTATTCGTTTTTCAGCACATGGAAACTGTGCGGGTCGCACGTGACAATGCGCTTGAAGCTGTACTTGGCCAGGGTCTGGATATTGCGTTTGGCCAACGTCTGGAAGGTCGCTTCATCGCCGAGACGCCGAGCCACGTCGCCACTGTCGCGCTCTTCAAGACCGAGCACCGCGAAATCGACCTTGGCCGCTTTCAGCACTTTGACGAAGGCGCGCAAGGTGCGCTGGTTACGCATGTCGAACGCGCCGTCACCGACCCAGAACAGCACGTCGGTAGTTTTCTTGTCGCTGAGCAGATTGAGGTTCAAGTCCGCCGCCCAGTTCATCCGACCGCCCGGGGCGAAACCGCCAGGGTTGTCGGTGGCGATCAGGTTTTCCAGAACTTCAGCGCCCTTGTTCGGCGTGGCGCCTTTTTCCAGGGTCAGGTGACGGCGCATGTCGACGATGGCATCGACGTGCTCGATCATCATCGGGCACTCCTCGACGCAAGCGCGGCACGTGGTGCAAGACCAAAGCGTCTCGGCGTCCACCAGACCGTTGACGATCGGCTGATTGAATCAGTTTTTTCGGGTTCAGCGGCTGGCCGGCGGCAAAGGCCGGGCACGCGGCTTCGCATTTACCGCACTGCACGCAGGCGTCGAAGCCAAGCAGTTGGTTCCAGGTGAAATCCTTGGGTTTTTCCACACCGAGCGGCGCGTTCGGATCGTTCAGGTCCAACGGCTTCAAACCAGTGGAACGACCACCACCAAAGCGTTCAGCACGGCGGTGCCAAGCCAGGTGCAGTGCACCGGCGAAGGCGTGCTTCATCGGCCCGCCCCAGGTCATGCCCAGGAACATTTCCGATACGCCCCACAGCACGCCCAGACCGAGCACGGCGGCCAGCAACCAGCCACCGAAGTCCGCAGGGAGAATGCCGGCCACCGGCAACGTCGCCAGGAAAAAACTGATGGAAAACGCCATCAGGCTTTTTGGCAGGCGCATCCATGGACCTTTCGACAGCCGTGCCGGCGGGTTGCGCCGACGCAGGGCAACGAAGATCGCGCCGACGAACATCAGTACCGAGGCGAACAGCAAGGCGTAACCGAGAATACGGTTATGCAGGCCAAAACCGTGGACCAGAATCGCCAGCACGGCAGCCAGCACAAAGCCGCCGGCCGTGGCGACGTGGGTGTTGGCAATGTATTTGTCCCGCGCCACGACATGGTGCAGATCGACCATGTAGCGCTTGGGCATGGCAAACAGGCCGCCGATCAGGTCGACCTTGGAAGCTCGGCCCTGGCGCCACATAGCCACCCGCCGCAACGCGCCCAGGACAGCCAGGCCCAGGGCAGCGAACAACAGGATGGGAAGAAGGGTGTTTAACATGGTGGAGCTCCCAAAGACCTCGGGGTCTTGCAGGCCTAACTACCTGGATGCCTTGCTCGATTCCTGTGGGAGCGGGCTTGCCCGCGAAGCTTTTAGCGGCTTCGATGGCCTCTTCGCGAGCAAGCTCGCTCCCACAGGGTTATCCACAAGCTCTTAGAAATCCTTGCACAACCGCAGCGCGTCGTAGATCGCCGCGTGGGTGTTGCGCTGGGCCACGCAGTCGCCGATGCGGAACAGCAAGTAGCC
>JAPLSD010000597.1 GCA_026398835.1 Pseudomonas sp. | reverse complement strand
CGACCAAGGTGTTGCAGGTCAAAGTGCTGTTCGCTGTAGGTTCGCACCTGACCTTGCAGGACGGCCTTGTAGATGGGGTCGGTGAATTCCTTGAGTTCCGGCCATATCAGGTGAGTCGGTTGTCCGAACGCCTGCGGATGCTTGTGGCCGGCTAGCAGGGCGAAGCCGTCGTTGTAGAGTTGCGTGAGCTGCGGACCCCACAGCAGTAACATCGGCATCGGCGAATGAATCACGATGTCCACTGCCGTGCGCAGGCTTTGCGGCCAGTTGGAAGGATTACCCAGTGGACTGTGTGCCCAGTCCAGCCGTGCAATCAGTGTCTGGGCTTCACTGCCGGTGGACGATTCGTTCATCTAAGGGGCCCTGAGTGCGGCGTTTGGTTCTTGGGGCTGAATCTACGATGTTTCCAGACAGTAGACGTTTAATACCTCAAAAAGTCGCATGATTGGGTTGTTTCTATTCAAGCGAATGTTTGTCGGGCAGGCCGTGAAGCGCTGTTTCAGGAGGTTGAAGGCCCGGATCTTTATACCTTCAACTCCTCGCGATCCCGAAACTGCTCCAGCGCCTCTGGATTGGCCAGTGCATCGGTGTTTTTTACCGCCAACCCATGCACCACGTCCCTTACCGCCAGTTCAACAATCTTGCCGCTGATGGTGCGTGGAATATCGGTGACGGCAAGGATTTTCGCCGGTACATGCCGCGGTGTGGTGTTGGCGCGGATGACCTGGCGAATGGCTTGTTCGAGCGCTTCATTGAGCTCAACGCCTTCCCTCAGACGAACAAACAGCACCACTCGTACATCGTCCTGCCAGCTCTGGCCGATGGCAACACTTTCCACGACCTGTTCGAGCTTTTCCACTTGCCGATAGATTTCCGCAGTGCCAATACGCACGCCGCCGGGATTGAGCACGGCGTCGGAACGGCCATGAATCATCAGGCTGCCGTGAGGCAGTTGTTCGGCATAGTCGCCCTGGGCCCACACGCCGGGGAACTGGCTGAAATACGAGGCACGGAGTTTTTCCTGCTGCGGGTCGTTCCAGAACCCAATCGGCATGGCCGGGAAGTGCCGGGTGCAGACCAGTTCACCTTTCTCTCCGACAACCGGTTGGCCGGCGTCGTTCCACACCTCGATGGCCATGCCCAGGCTCTTGCCCTGCATCTCGCCACGGCGCACCGGCAGTAGCGGGTTGCCGGCCACAAAACATGAAACGATATCGGTGCCGCCAGACATCGACGATAAACACAGGTCGCTTTTGATCTCGCGGTAGACGTAGTCGTAGCTCTGCGGTGACAGCGGCGAGCCGGTGGACAGCAGTGTTTTGAGGCTGCTCAGGTCGTGGCTGCGACGCGGCTGAACGCCGGCGCTTTCCAGGGCTGCAAGGTACTTGGGACTGGTGCCGAACACGCTGATCTGTTCGCTGTCGATCAAGTCGATCAAACGTTCTGGCTTCGGGTGAAACGGTGAACCGTCGTACAGCACCACACTGGAACCGACCGCCAACGCCGAGACCAGCCAGTTCCACATCATCCAGCCGCAGGTGGTGTAGTAGAACAGCCGATCGTCGCGACCCAGGTCAACGTGCAGGCCATGCTCCTTGACGTGTTGCAGCAGTACGCCGCCGGTGCTGTGGATGATGCATTTCGGCACACCTGTGGTGCCGCTGGAGTAGAGGATGTACAGCGGATGATCGAAGGGGACAGGGACGAATTCGGGCTCGCCGCCGGCCTGATAGAAATCACTCCATAGCGCTACATTGGCCGTGGTCTGGAAGTCCTCGGCACGTACCAACGGTTGCGCGTAAGGCACGATGATCAATTGCTGAAGCGACGGCAGGCGTTGGAGGATCTCGTTGACCTTCACCGTCTGATCGATCTCTTTGCCGGCATAGCGGTAACCGGCGCAGGTAATCAGTACTTTTGGCTCGATCTGACCGAAGCGGTCGATCACTCCTTGGGTGCCGAAATCCGGTGAAGAGCAGGACCAGATCGCCCCCAGACTGGTGGTCGCGAGCATGCCGACCAGGGTTTGCCAGGTGTTTGGCATGCAGGCGGCAACCCGGTCGCCGAGGCCGACGCCGGCGGCTTGCAGGCTCTTTTGCAGGCCCGCGACATGGCTGGCCAGGTCGGCGAAGGTGAGTTGTTCGCGCTGACCGTTCTCGCGGATGGCAATCACCGCCGGACACTTGTCACGGCGACGCAGCAAATGCTCGGCGAAGTTCAGTGTGGCGCCGGGAAACCAGTGGGCGCTGGGCATCTGCGGGCCTTCCACCAGTACCGCACTGGGTGACGCGTGAAATTCGATGTCGAAGAAGTCGACGATGGCCTGCCAGAAGTCTTCACGCCGGTCGATGCTCCATTGGTGCAGTGCCGGGTAGTCGGCGATTTCAAGGTCGTGTCGGTGACTGATGAAGCGCCGAAAGACCTCCATCCGGGTCTTGCTGATTCGCTCGGCGCTGGGTTGCCACAGGATTTCGGACATAGATTGCCTCTTGTTGTTGGTCAGATTGTTCCCACGCGGGAGCGTGGGAACAATCAATTGTCTCAGTGTATGGACTTACTGCGCCAACCACCCACCATCGACATTCCACGCCGCGCCACGCACTTGGCTACCGGCCTCACTGCATAAAAATAGCACCAGCTCACCCAACTGCGGTGGAGTGACGAATTCCAGTGACGGCTGTTTCTCTGCCAGCAGATCATGTTGCGCCTGTTGCGGGTCAACGCCTGCGGCAATGCGAGTATCGATCTGTTTCTGCACCAGTGGGGTCAGCACCCAGCCCGGGCAAATCGCGTTGCAGGTGATGTTGCTGGTGGCCGTTTCCAGGCCCACCACTTTGGTCAAGCCGATCACCCCGTGTTTGGCGGCGACATAAGCGGCTTTGCCCACCGACCCGACCTGGCCGTGCACCGAGGCGATGTTGACGATCCGTCCCCAGCCCTTGGCGCGCATGCCCGGCAGGCTCAGGCGGGTGCTGTGGAACACCGATGAGAGGTTGATGGCGATGATCGAGTCCCAGCGCTCCACCGGGAAGTCTTCCACTGAGGCCACATGCTGGATGCCGGCGTTGTTGACCAGAATGTCGACGCCGCCGAATTCGCGCTCGGCATAGGCGATCATCTCGGCGATCTGCGCCGGATCGCTGACATCGGCCGGGTGATGGCCGACCTTGCCGCCGAACTGCTCGACTTCAGCGATCACTGCACTGGCATCGCCGAAGCCGTTGAGAATCAGGTTGGCACCGGCCTTGGCCAGGCTCAGGGCGATGCCCAGCCCGATGCCGCTGGTGGAGCCGGTGACCAATGCGGTTTTGCCAGTAAGATTCGTCATAAATACCTCACACAATGCCGGTGGCGTAGAAGGTGCCGATCACCACGAAAACCGCCAGGGTTTTGATGATGGTAATGCAGAAAATATCTTTATAGGCCTCACGGTGTGTCAGGCCGGTGACCGCCAGCAAGGTGATTACCGCGCCGTTGTGCGGCAGGGTGTCCATGCCACCGCTGGCCATCGCCGCGACCCGGTGCATAACCTCCAGCGGAATATTGGCCGCATGGGCGGCGCTTATAAAGCTTTCGGACATTGCCGCCAGGGCGATGCTCATGCCGCCGGACGCCGAACCGGTGATGCCCGCCAGCAGGGTGACGGTAATGGCTTCATTGACCAGCGGGTTGGGAATGCTCTTGAGCCAGTCTGCCAGTACCAGAAAGCCCGGCAACGAGGCGATCACGGCACCGAAGCCGTATTCCGATGCGGTGTTCATCGCCGCCAACAGCGCGCCGCTGACCGCGCTTCTGCTGCCTTCGGCGAGCCTGCCACGGATCGCCTGGAAGCCGAAAACCAACACCATGATGATGCCCACCAGCAACGCGGCCTGGACTGCCCAGATCGCCGTGAGCTTGGCGATTTCGGTTTGCACCGGTGCGGCCATGCCCGGCAGGCTGAGGGTGTGGGTCTTGCCGTACCAGAGTGGAATCCAGTGGGTGAACAGCAAGTTCATCAGGCCCACCAGCAACAGCGGCGAGAGGGCGATCCAAGGGTTGGGCAGCTTGATGTCTGCAGCGGTTTCCGGCTCGTTGCGCAGTTCACTGCCGTAGCCTTCACCGCTGCGCTGGGCTTTGTTGCGCTGGCGTTGCAGAAACAGCATGCCGGCGCAGAAGACGAAGATAGCGCCGATTACGCCGAGCCAGGGCGCGGCCCAGGCGGTGGTATTGAAGAAGGTGCTGGGGATGATGTTCTGGATTTGCGGGGTGCCGGGCAGTGCGTCCATGGTGAAGGAAAACGCGCCCAGGGCGATGGTCGCAGGAATCAGGCGCTTGGGGATATTGCTCTGACGGAACATTTCGGCGGCAAACGGATAGACCGCGAACACCACCACGAACAGCGATACGCCGCCGTAGGTCAGCAGGGCGCAGACCAGTACGATCACCAGCATCGCTTGACGGGTACCGAGCAAGCGAATTGCCGCAGCGACGATCGAGCGCGAGAAACCCGAAAGCTCAATCAGCTTGCCGAACACCGCACCGAGCAGGAATACCGGGAAATACAGTTTGATGAAACCGACCATTTTCTCCATGAACACCCCGGTAAACGCGGGGGCGACAGCAGAGGGGTCAGTCAGGAGCACTGCGC
This sequence comes from Pseudomonas sp., assembly GCA_026398835.1. Lineage (GTDB taxonomy): Bacteria > Pseudomonadota > Gammaproteobacteria > Pseudomonadales > Pseudomonadaceae > Aquipseudomonas. Next base: position 152 of record JAPLSD010000597.1, on the reverse strand, counting down.
CGAGGGCGGCAATGGGGGCGAAGAGGATAACGCTGTAGCCACGATAGGCCGCGAGCATCAGCAGCGCGAGGGCTGCCAAGGCAATGATCACACTCATGGTGTGTCTCCTGGATTGTTATTTTTGTAGGGCGAAGCTTTTGTGGCTGATGGCT
>JAPLSD010000789.1 GCA_026398835.1 Pseudomonas sp. | reverse complement strand
GGGCGCGCGCTTCTTTCTTTCCAGTCCGGCGGTGGCCTTGGTCTACACCGAAGTCTGCCGTGACAAGGGCGAAGCCCTGCGTCAGGAACGCTTGATCAAAAAACTCAAGAAAAGCGCCAAGGAATGTCTGGTGGCGAGCGCTTCGAAGGGCTTATCAATCTGACTGATATGCGCCCATCAGGCTGATGGGTAGGCTGCTTACCCTTTGCGCGCTAAGCTGGTTGTTCCTACTCGTCCAGCGGACTCCAGCATGTCAGAGTTGATTCTTCACCATTACTCCACGTCTCTCTTTGCGGAAAAAGCCCGTCTCTTGCTGGGGTTCAAGGGGCTGTCGTGGCGCTCGGTCAATATCTCCCCGGTGATGCCAAAGCCGGATCTGATTGCATTGACTGGCGGCTATCGCAAGACCCCGGTGCTGCAGGTCGGCGCCGACATCTACTGCGATACCGCGCTGATCGCCCGTCGCCTCGAACAGGAAAAGTCCTCGCCGACGTTGTTCCCGGAAGGAAAGGAACTGGTTGTCTCGGCATTCGCTGCCTGGGCTGATTCGGTAGTTTTCCAGCATGCGGTGAGCCTGGTTTTTCAGCCGGAATCGATAGCGGTGCGCTTCTCCAGAATGGCGCCCGAAGAGATCAAATACTTTGTCGCTGACCGCGCCGGTTTATTCGCGGGCGGCAGTGCTACCCGATTGTCAGCAGAGCTGGCCAAGCACCAATGGCCGACGATCATGGGGCGGTTCGAGCAGCAGTTGCAGAGAGAGGAGGGCGACTTCCTGTGTCGACAAATATCCGGCGGTCTCCGCCTGGCTTGGTCGCGTATTGAGTTTTGGCCATGGAGCGTCAAACGAGATGAGTTCGACCGAGGCTCTGGAGATCGCACGCCAGGCCACGCCGGCCGCTTTGCCGGATGAGCAGTTTGAAGATCCGAATGGCTTCAAGGCTGGTCAACAGGTGGTGATTGCTGCGACGGACTATGGCGTTGACCCGGTAGCCGGCGAGTTGCTGTTTGCCGGCAGCGAAGAGCTGATCCTGCGCCGCGAAGATGAGCGGGGCGGTGTGGTGCATGTGCACTTCCCGCGGTTTGGGTTTCGCATCGAAGCACGGTAGGAGCCTGCGGCAGCTCCTACAGGGGGATATGTGTCCAGGCGCGTTATTTCAATGCAGCCAGGATAGCGTCTGGTTCGTAACCCCGAATCAAGGTGCCGTTCACGTCCAGCAACGGAATCCCTCGTCCACCGAGGGCTTCGTAGGCTTTGCGTGCCTCGGCATTCTTCTCGATATCGAACTCCTTGAACGGGATGCCTTTCTGGTCGAGGAAACGCCGGGTCAGCTTGCAGTAGCCACACCAGTCGGTGGCGTAGAGTGCGACGTTGGCGTTGGTCTGGGTCTGCTCGGACACGGCCGCTTGAGGGTTGAACACCCGCTCGATCTTGCCCCAGTTCTGGTAAACCATGACCACCAGCACTATCAGCAGGAATTTCTTCAGTATCCCGTTCAACATCAGTTACGACGCTTGAGCTGGTCGGTCAATTGGGTCGGCAAGCCCTTGATGATCAGCGTGCCGGCTTCTTCGTCGTATTCGATCTTCGATCCCAGAAGGTGCGCTTCGAAGCTGATGGACAAACCCTCGGCGCGACCGGTGAAGCGGCGGAACTGGTTGAGGGTGCGTTTATCTGCCGGAATTTCCGGCGACAGACCGTAGTCCTTGTTACGGATGTGGTCGTAGAACGCTTTCGGGCGCTCTTCGTCGATCAGCTCGGACAACTCCTCCAGGCCCATCGGCTCGCCCATTTTGGCCTGACTGCTGGCGTAGTCCACCAGGGTCTTGGTCTTTTCCCGGGCGGACTCTTCCGGCAGGTCTTCGCTTTCGACGAAGTCGCTGAAGGCCTTGAGCAGTGTGCGAGTCTCACCGGGGCCATCGACACCTTCCTGGCAGCCGATGAAGTCACGGAAGTACTCCGAGACCTTTTTGCCGTTCTTGCCTTTGATAAAGGAGATGTATTGCCTGGACTGCTTGTTGTTCTGCCACTCGGAGACGTTGATTCGCGCTGCCAGATGCAGCTGGCCCAGATCAAGGTGGCGGGACGGGGTCACGTCCAGCTCGGCGTTCACCGCCACGCCTTCGCTGTGGTGCAGCAGGGCGATGGCCAGGTAATCGGTCATGCCTTGCTGGTAATGAGCAAACAGCACGTGGCCGCCGACCGAGAGGTTGGATTCTTCCATCAACTTTTGCAGGTGTTCGACTGCGACACGGCTGAAGGCGGTGAAATCCTTGCCGCCGTCGAGGTATTCCTTCAGCCAGCCGCTGAAAGGGTGTGCCCCGGACTCAGCATGGAAAAACCCCCAGGCCTTGCCTTGCTTGGCGTTGTAGCTCTCATTGAGGTCGGCGAGCATGTTCTCGATGGCCGCAGACTCAGCCAGTTCAGAGTCACGAGCGTGGAGAACTGCTGGTGTGCCGTCGGGTTTTTTGTCGATCAGGTGGACGATGCAATGACGGATCGGCATGGGCTTCTCGGCTGGTTGGATGGGGGAGGGCGAGCTCCCCAAAAAAGTGCCCAGTGTACCGCACCTGCTGGTTTTGGCGGTGTCCGACGGCCGTTTCGAGGCTGTCGGACCGGCGTTATGCAATTTTTTACGGTTTTAGTGCGATAAAGCTGACCAAATGGGTAGGTAGAGGCGGATATTTCCCCGTCTCTGTGCTAGTTTTGCCCCGTCTTACGCGCAGTAATGGCGTTAAGCGTGCATTCAGCATTTGTCAGGTCGAACCAAACCCCGATTTTGGTATCTATAACCCCGATCCGTCGTGGTTGTAGCCGGGGGGCCAGATCCTGAAGATCTGGATCGATGGCTGACACTGCACTCTGCAATCCAAATGAATTTGATAGGGAAGGAACACCACAATGGCTATTACTAAAGACCAATTGATCGCTGATATCGCTGAAGCTATCGACGCGCCGAAAACCACCGCGCGTAACGCTCTGGACCAACTGGCCCAAATCGTTGCTGATCAATTGGAAAATGGCGGCGAAATCACTCTGCCAGGTATTGGCAAACTGAAAGTGACCGAGCGTCCTGCCCGTACTGGCCGTAACCCATCGACTGGCGCTGCCATCGAAATCGCTGCCAAGAAAGTTATCAAGCTGGTCGTGGCTAAAGGCCTGACTGACGCTGTTAACAAGTAAGACGCAGTAAAAAAACCGTGCTCCGGAACATTCCGCGCACGGTTTTTTTGTGCCTGCGATTCAAGCGATTGACCTAGGGGCAATCGCTGTTTCAGCCGCGACTCAGCCCTTGCGAACCCAACGTTCGCGCCAGACCTGCTGCTCGGATTTAGTCTGGAAAGTCCAAGCGACGAAGCGGCTTTGCTTCTGCCCTTGGGACATCTCCACGACCTGGCTTTCCAGTACGCCGGCCTTTTTCAGCGCCGTCTGGATCGCAGGCAGGTTTGAGGCTTTCGAAACCAGGGTGCTGAACCACAGCACTTTGTGCTGAAAGTGCGCGCTCTCGGCGATCAGTTGCGTCACAAACCGTGCTTCGCCACCTTCACACCACAGTTCTGCCGATTGACCGCCAAAGTTCAGCACCGGCAGTTTGCGTTTCGGGTCGGCGCGACCCAGCGCGCGCCATTTACGTTCGCTGCCCTTGGTTGCCTCGTCCATCGAGGCGTGGAACGGCGGGTTGCACATGGTCAGGTCAAAGCGTTCGCCGGGTTCAAGCAGGCCCAGCAGAATGTGCTTGGGATTGCTTTGCAGGCGCAACTGGATGGCTTTGTTCAGCCCGTTGGACTGCACGATGGCTTTGGCGGCGGCCACGGCCGTCG
>JAPLSD010000189.1 GCA_026398835.1 Pseudomonas sp. | reverse complement strand
TCAGCGGCTGATCAAGGCGCTGGACCCAATGACCGTCGATGGCTTCGTGTTCCGTGTCGACATGCGCCTGCGTCCGTACGGTTCGTCCGGCGCTCTGGTGCTGAGCTTCAATGCGCTGGAACAGTATTACCAGGACCAGGGCCGCGACTGGGAACGCTACGCGATGATCAAGTCGCGGGTGGTGGCTGGGGATCAGGTCGCTGGCGCGCAATTGCTCGACATGCTGCGGCCATTCGTTTATCGGCGTTACCTGGATTTTTCCGCGATCGAAGCGCTACGCACCATGAAGCAGCTGATCCAGCAGGAAGTCCGGCGCAAAGGCATGGCCGAGAACATCAAGCTCGGTTCCGGCGGGATCCGCGAAGTCGAATTTATTGCCCAGGCATTCCAGCTGATTCACGGTGGCCGCGACCTGAGCCTGCAGCAGCGCCCGCTATTAAAAGTACTGAGCACCCTGGAAGGGCAGGGTTATCTGCCGCCCGCGGTGATCAGCGAGTTACGCGAAGGTTATGAATTCCTGCGTTACACCGAGCATGCGATCCAGGCGATTGCCGACCGACAGACGCAAATGCTCCCGGACGGTGAACGGGATCAGGCGCGAATCGCCTTCATGCTCGGCTTTGCCAACTGGACGGCGTTCCATGAACAACTTATGTACTGGCGTGGACGGGTGGATTGGCACTTCCGTCAGGTGATTGCTGACCCTGATGAAGAAGAGGGCGACGAAAGCGAAGTGGTGGTTGGCGGTGAATGGCTACCGCTGTGGGAAGAAGCCCAGGACGAAGACGCCGCATGTCGCCAATTAGAGGAAGGCGGTTTCGTCGATGCACCGAAAGCCTTGAAAACTTTGGCCGGCCTGCGTGGTAGCCCGCAATTGCGCGCTATGCAGCGCCTCGGTCGTGAACGGCTCGATGCGTTTATTCCGCGCCTGTTGGCCCAGTCCGTTGAACATGCCAATCCGGATCTGGTACTGGAGCGGGTGTTGCCGCTGGTTGAGGCGGTGGCGCGACGTTCCGCCTATCTGGTGCTGCTCACGGAAAACCCGGGAGCCCTGCGCCGACTGCTGACCTTGTGCGCGGCCAGTCCATGGATCGCTGAACAAATCACCCGCTTCCCGCTGTTGCTCGACGAGTTGCTCAACGAAGGTCGTTTGTTCAAGCCGCCGTTGGCACCGGAACTGGCTGCCGAGCTGCGCGAACGGCTGACGCGAATCCCCGAGGATGACCTCGAACAACAAATGGAAGCGTTGCGTCACTTCAAATTGGCCCACCGTCTGCGGGTAGCTGCGTCGGAAATCGCCGGCAGCTTGCCGCTGATGAAGGTCAGCGATTACCTGACCTGGCTGGCCGAAGCGATTCTGGAACAAGTACTGGCGCTGGCCTGGCGTCAGACGGTGAGTAAATACGGTTCGCCGCAGCGCGCGGATGGCACCTTGTGTGATCCGGGCTTCATCATTGTCGGTTATGGGAAAGTCGGTGGCCTGGAGCTCGGGCATGGTTCTGACCTGGACCTGGTCTTTATCCACGATGGTGATCCACAGGCGGAAACCAATGGCGCCAAACCCATCGATGGCGCGCAGTTTTTCACCCGACTGGGCCAGCGAATCATCCATTTGCTGACCACCCAGACCAACTCGGGTCAGTTGTATGAGGTGGATATGCGCCTGCGACCGTCCGGGGCATCGGGGTTGTTGGTCAGTTCGCTCGGCGCTTTCGAGCGGTATCAGCAGAATGAAGCCTGGACCTGGGAGCATCAGGCGCTGGTGCGGGCGCGGGTATTGGTCGGTTGCAAGCATGTCGGGGCGGCGTTCGAGAAAGTCCGGGCGCAGGTGCTGGGGCGTGAGCGTGATCTGCCCACGTTGCGTCTGGAAGTCAGCGAGATGCGCGCCAAGATGCGCGACAACCTTGGGAGTAAAGCGACGGCTGCCGGAACCGCGGCAAATGCCTTCGAAGCCACGGCGCCGTTCGATCTCAAGCAGGACGCCGGAGGTATCGTCGATATTGAATTTATGGTGCAATACGCGGCCCTGGCGTGGTCCGAAGAGCACCCGTCGTTGCTGCGCTATACCGACAATATCCGCATTCTTGAAGGGTTGGAGGAGGTCGGGCTGATGCCCGCAACCGATGCCAGTCTGTTACGCGAAGCCTATAAGGCCTACCGTTCGGCCGCTCACCGTCAGGCCTTGCAGAATGAGGCCGGGATAATCGGCGGTGATCAGTTCGAGGCCGAACGGCGGGAAGTGTTGCGGATTTGGGCCGAGCTGGGGTTGAGCTGAAACCGGTCAAGCTATAGAACGTATCCGGCGGGCCGCTGATGGCTCGTCCTGTTTACCCGGCAGGCTTACGCCTGCGGGCAGGATTGCTGAGGAGCTGAATCATGTCGATGGCCGATCGTGATGGCGTTATCTGGTATGACGGAAAGCTGGTCCCGTGGCGAGACGCCACCACCCACGTGCTGACCCATACCCTGCATTACGGTATGGGCGTGTTCGAAGGCGTGCGCGCCTACGAAACCCTCCAAGGCACGGCGATTTTTCGCTTGCAGGCGCACACCGATCGTCTGTTTGATTCGGCCCACATCATGGGCATGAAGATCCCGTTCTCTAAAGACGAAATCAACGAAGCGACCCGCCTCGCGGTGCGCGAGAATAATCTGGACAGCGCCTACATCCGTCCGATGGTGTTCTACGGGTCGGAAGCCATGGGGCTGCGCGCCACCGGTTTGAAAGTCCACGTGATCATCGCGCCCTGGAGCTGGGGCGCTTATATGGGCGAAGAAGCGCTGCGTACCGGGATCAAGGTCCGCACCAGTTCTTTCACCCGGCACCACGTGAACATTTCCATGACCCGGGCCAAGGCCAATGGTCATTACATCAACTCGATGCTGGCGTTGCAGGAAGCCTTGTCCGGCGGTGCCGACGAAGCGCTGTTGCTGGACCCGGAAGGTTTCGTGGCCGAAGGCTCGGGCGAGAATGTGTTTCTGGTCAAGGATGGCGTGCTATACACCCCGGACGTCACGGCCTGCCTGAATGGCATCACCCGCAGTACGATCCTGTCGCTGGCCAGTGAGCTGGGGATCAGGTTTGTCGAAAAACGTATTACCCGCGACGAGGTGTACATCGCCGACGAAGCGTTTTTCACCGGTACCGCCGCGGAAGTGACACCGATCCGCGAAGTCGATGGCCGCAGTATTGGCATTGGCAGTCGAGGTCCGGTGACCGAAAAATTGCAAAAGGCTTACTTCGATCTGGTCAGCGGCCAAACATCCGCCCATGCCGAGTGGCGTACACTGGTCAAATAAAGCCTGGATAAATAAGACGGGGAGGCAACCGGGTCACTGGTCGTGCCTCCCCGCTCGTTTGTGGATAACTATGAGAATTCTGATCGTTGGGCCCAGCTGGGTCGGTGACATGGTGATGGCCCAGACACTTTTCCAGTGTCTGAAACAACGCCATCCGCAGTGCGAAATCGACGTGCTGGCTCCCGAGTGGAGTCGGCCGATCCTTGAACGCATGCCCGAAGTGCGGCAGGCCTTGAGCTTTCCGCTCGGCCATGGCGTGCTCGAACTGGCAACCCGTCGGCGCATCGGTAAATCGTTGGCCGGTCAGTACGACCAGGCGATTTTGCTGCCCAACTCGCTGAAATCGGCGCTGGTGCCGTTTTTTGCCGGTATTGCTAAACGCACGGGCTGGCGTGGCGAGTTTCGCTATGGCCTGCTCAACGATGTGCGAACGCTTGATAAAGAACGTTACCCGTTGATGATCGAACGCTTCATGGCCCTGGCCTATGAGTCGGGTGCCGAGTTGCCCAAACCGTATCCGCGGCCGTCGCTGCAAATCGATCACGCCACTCGCGACGCTGCCTTGGCCAAATTCGGCCTGGAGCTGGATCGTCCGGTGCTTGCGCTGTGCCCGGGTGCCGAGTTCGGTGAGTCCAAGCGCTGGCCGTCCGAGCATTATGCCAAGGTCGCCGAGGCGAAAATTCGCGAGGGTTGGCAAGTCTGGTTGTTCGGTTCGAAAAATGATCATGCCGTCGGCGAAGACATTCGCGCGCGACTGATTCCCGGTCTGCGTGAAGAATCGGTGAACCTCAGTGGCGGCACCTCGCTGGCCGAGGCCATCGACTTACTGTCGTGCGCGGATGCGGTGGTGTCCAACGATTCAGGCCTGATGCACGTGGCGGCTGCGTTGAATCGGCCGCTGGTGGCGGTCTACGGCTCGACGTCGCCAGGCTTCACCCCGCCGTTGGCCGAGAAGGTCGAGATTGTCCGGTTGGGTATCGAGTGCAGCCCGTGTTTTGATCGCACCTGCCGTTTCGGCCATTACAACTGCTTGCGCCAGCTCCTGCCGCAATCGGTGGTCGATGCCTTGCAGCGGTTGCTGGGCTCTGTGGTCGAGGTTCAGTAAGTTGCGGGTATTGTTGATCAAGACGTCCTCCCTGGGTGATGTGATTCACGCGCTGCCGGCATTGACCGACGCGGCGCGGGCGATCCCCGGGATCAAATTTGACTGGGTGGTGGAAGAAGGCTTTGCCGAGATTCCAACCTGGCACCCGGCTGTCGGCAAAGTGATTCCGGTGGCGATCCGTCGATGGCGCCAGAACATCTGGCAGACCCTCAAAAGTGGCGAGTGGCGGCGTTTCAAACAAAGCATTCGCGCGACTAAATATGACCTGGTGATCGACGCTCAAGGCTTGCTGAAAAGCGCCTGGCTGACCCGTTACGTCCAGGCTCCGGTGGCCGGGCTGGATAAGCAGTCGGCCCGCGAACCCTTGGCTGCGCGCTTTTATTCGCGGCGTCTGGCGGTGGCCCGTGGACAGCACGCGGTAGAGCGCGTGCGTCAGTTGTTCGCGGTGGCGCTGGGCTATGACCTGCCCAAAGGCCTCGGCGACTACGGCCTTAGTGTCGAGAAACTGGTTGAGCTGCCGCGCAAAAATCCGTTTGTGCTGTTCCTGCACGGCACCACGTGGGACACCAAGCATTGGCCCGAAGCTTATTGGCGCGAACTCACTGAGCGCATGGGCCAGTTGGGCGTCGAGGTGAAACTGCCATGGGGAAATCCGGCCGAGAAGGCCCGGGCTGAACGTATTGCCAGCGGTCTGAGTAACGCTCAAGTGCTGCCCAAGCTCAATCTGGCCGGTGTGGCCAAGGTTCTGGCCAGCGCGCAGGCCTGTGTCGCGGTGGACACTGGCCTCGGGCACTTGGCGGCGGCGCTGGATGTGCCGACCCTGTCGCTGTTCGGTCCGACCAATCCGGGGCTGACCGGCGCTTACGGCAAGAGTCAGATCCATCTGGCGAGCGACTTCCCAAGCTGCGCGCCTTGCCTGCAAAAGAAATGCACTTATCAACCGACGGCTGAAGACCAGCAGCGGTTCGACCTGAAGCGCGAGTGGCCGTTGTGCTTCACTCGCTTGAATCCCGAGCGTGTCGCAAGCCAATTAAGCACGTTGTTACTGGCTGAGGAGCTGCGCTGATGCAACTGGCTTTTGTCCTTTATAAATACTTCCCGTTTGGTGGTTTGCAGCGCGATTTCATGCGTATTGCCTTGGAATGCCAGCAGCGCGGACATCAGATTCGCGTCTACACGCTGATCTGGGAAGGCGATATTCCGCCGGGTTTCGAAGTGCTGGTGGCGCCGGTCAAAGCGATTTTCAACCATCGGCGCAACGAGAAACTCAGCGCCTGGATGGAGGCCGATCTGGCGAAGCGTCCGATTGACCGCTTGATCGGTTTCAACAAGATGCCGGGACTGGACGTGTACTACGCCGCCGACGGCTGTTTTGAGGATAAGGCTCAGAACCTGCGCAACTCGCTCTATCGCCGCTGGGGTCGCTACCGGCACTTCGCCGAGTACGAGCGCGCGGTGTTCGCTAGAGACGCCAAAACCGAAATCCTGATGATTTCCGAAGTCCAGCAGCCGCTGTTCATCAAGCACTACGACACCCCATTGCAGCGCTTCCACCTGCTGCCGCCAGGTATCGCTCAGGACCGTCGCGCACCGGCCAATGCGGCTGAAATTCGCACCCAGTTCCGTCGGGAATTCAAACTGGCCGATGATGATCTGCTACTGGTGCAGATCGGTTCCGGTTTCAAGACCAAAGGCGTCGATCGCAGTCTCAAGGCGCTGGCGGCACTGCCAGCTGAATTGAAGAAACGCACCCGGCTATTTGTAATCGGCCAGGACGACCCCAAAGTATTCCAATTGCAGAGTGCGACACTCGGGCTGGGTGATCAGGTGCAGTTCCTCAAGGGCCGCAGCGATATTCCGCGATTCCTGTTGGGCGCCGATCTGTTGATCCACCCGGCCTACAACGAAAACACCGGTACGGTCTTGCTTGAAGCGCTGGTCGCCGGCTTGCCGGTGCTGGTCAG
>JAPLSD010000462.1 GCA_026398835.1 Pseudomonas sp. | reverse complement strand
GATTGAGCAGGCGCTGGTCAGTACGAAGCTGGCGATCAGTGTGAGGTGGCCGACGACGCGGTAGGCGAGCTTCATGGTGTGAACTCCTTGTTCTTGTCGCGGCCCAGCAGGTAACCACTGGGGTTGGCTTCCAGACGGTTAGAGATGGCCCGTAATGAACTCAGGGTATCGCGCAGTTCACGCACGGCCGGCGCTAGCCCGTTCAGCCCCTGCATACCGCTGTTGAGCGAGTCTTGATTGTCCGTCAGCAGTTTGTTGATGGTTGCGCTGCTTTGCTCCAGGGACTGCATGGCCTGCTCGGCACTGCCGAACATCTGCTTGCCCTTATCGTTAAGCAAGCCGTTGGCATTGCGCATCAGCGCGGTGGTCTGTTCCAGAGTGGCGCTGGCCTGTTTGCCGATTGACGCCAGCTGCTGCATAGCCTGTCGGATGTCGCCACGTTGATCTGCGATGGCTCCGGTGGTTTGCTCCAGGTGCTCGAGCGTGCTGCTGATGCGCTCAACGTTATCGGGCGACAACATTTGGTTGGCGTTATTGAGTAGCAGGTTGACGCTGCTCATCAGGTCATCGCTATTGTTCAGCAGCCGGGCGATCGGCGATGGCGAGGCGACGATCAACGGCAGTTTGCCGTCGTGTCCCTTGAGTTCCGGGCTTTGCGGCGTGCCACCGCTGAGCTGGATGATCGAGGTCCCGGTGATCCCGGTCAGGGCCAGTTTGGCCTGGGTGTCTTCCTTGATCGGGGTTTCGCCGCTCAGGCGGATTCGCGCCAGCACCCGGCGCGGGTCGTTCGGGTCCAGGCGCAGCGAGACTACGTCCCCGACCTTGATCCCGCTGTACTGCACCGAGCTGCCCTTGGACAGGCCGCTGACCGCCTCGTTGAAGACTATTTCGTAATCCTTGAACTCGGTGTCGACACTGGATTTGGCCAGCCACAGACCGAACAGCAAGGCGCTGACCACCACAATCACGGTGAACAGGCCGATCAATACATGATGGGCTCGGGTTTCCATGTCATACCTCGTTGAGCTGTGTAGCGGCTTGGAGTGCCGCGCGGCCGCGCGGGCCATGGAAATATTCGTGAATCCAGGCGTCGTCGGTTTCCGCGACCTTGTCGATGGCGTCCGCCACCAGTACCTTTTTTTGCGCCAGCACCGCGACCCGGTCGGTGATGGTGTACAGCGTGTCGAGGTCGTGGGTGACCAGGAACACGCTCAGCCCCAAGGCATCGCG
>JAPLSD010000734.1 GCA_026398835.1 Pseudomonas sp. | reverse complement strand
TATGACCAGGCACAGGGGTGGCCTGCTTGCAATACCAGGTCATAAATCATTAAATTCGGGCCATGCGCAAAACCCACCTCGATCCCTACGAAAACACGCCACGCGATGCTGTGGTCACCGCCAATGACTACCCCCATGGGCTACGCTTCGCCCTGCATACGCACCAACGCGGACAATTCGCCTATGCAGCCAAAGGTGTCATCAGCGTCTTCACCAGCGAGGGCAACTGGGTCGTGCCACCGCAGCGGGCCATATGGGTACCCGCCGGCGTTCCCCACGAGATGCTGATGAGCGGGCCTGTGACCATGCTCAACACTTACATTCGCGACCCCGCGGTAGCGCGACTTGGCCTGCCTGCGCACTGCCAGGTGTTCGGTGTGTCGGACTTCCTTCGCCATCTCCTCGTACGAGCCATCGACATCCCCGCCCTTTACGCTGAGGAACATCGGGACGGCCACTTGATGGCCTTACTGCTGCACGAAATCGCGGCAATGCCGACACTCTCACTGAACGCACCATTACCCACTGAACCTCGACTGGCGAAAGCCTGTCGCAATCTGCTGAATCTTCCTTCGCTGGAAATGAGCATCGACGACATGGCCGATCAGGTCGCAATGAGTCGTCGCTCCTTCACCCGGCTATTTCGCCAGCAAACCGGCATCAGCTTTGTCGAGTGGCGTCAGCAGGCCTGCTTGCTGGCGGCCGTGGTTCGCCTGGGTAACGGAGAACCGATTACGCGAGTGGCGATGGATCTGGGCTACAGCAGCTCAAGCGCTTTCACCACGGTATTTCGCAAGGTACTGGGCGAGACGCCCAGCCGATACTTTTCCAAAGCCTTGCTGTGAACAGCTAAGGGCAACATTGAAGACGCTTGCCTGAGCGGCCAGCGCCCAACGCGTTGCACCTGCCGCTCTCGGCCGATACATTCCCCACTAGACACCTATTTACCCACGGACGGAGTACCCCGCGTGTTCTCAGCCTTCAACTTGAGCCACTACCGCCTATCTGCCCTTTCGCTGATAGCCGCCGCTTTAACCCTCGCCGCTTGCAACGCCCCGCCTTCTGCCCCCTCCGTTACTGCGCTACCGGTCGCGCCGGAAATC
>JAPLSD010000357.1 GCA_026398835.1 Pseudomonas sp. | reverse complement strand
ATTCGGTATCGGTGCGGCTCGCGGGCGTCGTGCGGGCGCGGGTTTTCTCTGTGGGCATCTGCTGGGTGATGTGGTCTGGTGCAGCACTGCGCTGATCGCCATCGTCGGTGCACGGGAAATCGGCAGCACGGCGTTTGATGTGCTGGGCGTGCTCAGCGGGCTCTATCTCTTTTGGCTCGGCGCGCGGGCCATACGCGCCCGTCGCAGTAATGCTGAAACACCTCAAGGCCCGGCGCGGCAACCGTTCTGGCACGGGATCATGTTTGGCCTGACCAACCCCAAAGCCTATCCAGTGGCGGTGGCGACCTTCACGGCGCTGCTCTCCAGCCGTGCGGAGTTGTTGCACTGGTCGATGCTGCCCTGGCTGATCTTTTTGAGTTTCGTTGGCGGGATCGCCGCATACGCTATTCTCATCGCAGTGGTCGGCGCGCAGCGGGTGCGCACGGTGTACCAACGGCATGAGCTGGCGATTACCCGTATTTGCGGGGTGATGTTCATCGGCTTTGCCGTCAATGCCTTGCTGCATGCGGTGCCGGGGTTGTTGGCAAACAAGGTTTAAGGCTGATCGCAAGGCTGCGGCAGCTAAAACAGGTCATCGGCGAAAACCGTTGATCGGATCGATGGATTGATACTCAGCGTTTTATTTTTACGGACAGTATCGATTCCTGATGGCAACCAAGAACTCCACGCCGCTGGCGAGCTACATCGACCTTTTATTGGATGTCGTGTGTGCGGTCGATGCCCAGGGCCGTTTCGTGTTTGTCAGCGCCGCCTGCGAGCGCATTTTTGGCTATACACCGGACGAGCTGATCGGCCAGTCGATGATCGAAATGGTCCATCCCGCCGATCGTGCCCGGACCCTGCAGGCTGCCCGGGAAATCATGGACGGCCAACCCAAGCCGAACTTCGAGAACCGCTATCTGCGCAAGGATGGGCAAGTGGCGCACATCATGTGGTCGGCGCGCTGGTCAGAGGTCGATCAGCTGCGCATCGCCGTGGCCCATGACATCACCGAGCGCAAACAGGCGGAGTCCAAGCAGGCAGCACTCTATGCGATCTCGGAAGCGGCCCATGCCGCCGAGGATTTGCTGGCCCTGTTCGGGCGTATCCACCGGATCATCGGCGAATGGCTACCGGCGCTGAATTTCTCCGTGGCGCTGTACGACGAACAGTGCGGGCAAATCAGTTTTCCCTACCATGTCGACGACCACGAGCCCTGCCCGGAGCCAGCGGGTACGGCGACCGGCTGCCTGTGCGCCGAGGTGATTCGCAGCGGCCAGCCGATCCTGCTGACCCCCGATAACTATGGTCCGATACCGGAGTTTATCGACCTCATCAGGGGGCAGGACTCGCCTTGCTGGCTTGGGGTGCCGCTCTGCTCACAGAAGGGCACCATCGGTGCGCTGATCGTCAAAAGCACGCCCGGTGGCGAGCGCTATACCGAGCAAGACAAAGAGCTGCTGCAATACGTCTGCGCGCAGGTCGCGGCGGCCATCGAGCGCAAGCAACTGCATGCCCGATTGCAGTACATGGCGCAGTACGACCAGTTGACCCATCTGCCCAACCGGGAGTTACTCCACGAACGCGTGAAAGCGGCGCTGGCGCAGATCAGCAAAGAATCCGGGCGAATGGCACTGCTGTATGTCGACCTCGACCAGTTCAAGCAGGTCAACGACACCTATGGTCATGCGGTCGGCGACCTGCTGCTGCAAGCCGTCGCCAATCGGCTCAAAGGCTGTGTGCGCGAAACCGACACCGTGGCGCGTATCGGTGGTGATGAGTTTGTGGTGCTGCTCGACAGGATTCAGGCGCCGGAAGACGCCACTACTGTGGCCGATAAAATCTGTTATGTCCTTAGCCAGCCGCTGCGCCTGGACGGCCACAGCCTGAGCATCCTGCCAAGCATCGGAATCGGGCTCTATCCCGACCACGGCACTGAAGAGCAGCAGCTGTTCAAACATGCCGATGAAGCGATGTATGCGGTCAAGCGAGCGCAGCGAACACACGCCCGAGTGCATTGAGCTGGCAGCGCCCAAGACTGGAGCCTTTAAACCGAAAGCCCGATCACTGATCGGGCTTCTGCATTTTTACCGGCACCGTTCGTCGCAACAGACACAATTTTTCTAAACCTTTGCGGCCGTAAAAATTCAGATTCTATGCGGGCATCGCTCGCCGCAATCATTCACAAAGAGGAAGAGAATCATGCCTACCTCAAAAAACCCCAACATGGGGCGCACCCCTAATGACCGTACCAAGGCCCCTGAAGCCGACCGTAAAGGTGGGAAAACCACCACTGTCGATAAAGACAAAGCCGAAGCCGGTCGCAAAGGTGGCCAGCACAGCCCTGGCAGTGGCCGTAGCTAGTCAGTGATTGAGAGGCGGGGGCGCAAGCTCCCGCTTGAATTGTCATTTTAAGGAGACACGACATATGCGCCGGATGGCCACCCGAATACGCACCGCCAGTATCGCCGTGCTGCTGGGTCTTGGCGCCAGCAGTGCCTTTGCACAATCGCCCGCCGAATTCATAAACGAGGCCTCAGCCCAAGGCGTCGCCGACATCGAAGCCAGCCGCCTGGCCCACCAGAAAACCACCGCAATAGAGGTCAAGGACTACACGATTCAGGTCATCAATGACCGTACCACGGCTAACCAGCATCTGGCCAAAATCGCCAGGAAGCTTGAGTTACCGGTCGCCGACAGAGAAGAGGTAGTGAGCAAGGCCAAGACCCTGATGCCTGAGGTGCAGGATGGAGATGCGTTCGACCAGGCCTATGCCGCCAGCCAGGTGAAAACCACTCAAGAGGCTATCGCGCAGCTTCAACGGGAAGCCCAAACCACCCAGGTACCAGAAATAAAAGCCTTCGCAGAAGAAACCCTGCCTAAACTCGAAAACCATCTGCAACGGGCCAGGGCATTGCAAGCCAGCCGTTAACCTACCCGAATGGATCTGGTAAAAGCACCGCGGGTGACCGAACGTCACTCATGGGCTGCAGGTCAGCACTGATTCAAATCCTGCTTTTGGCTGTCTTCTTTGATGGTCGTGCCTTCTGCCTGCGGCGGCTCCAGGTCTGCATACACCAGATAGTTGGGGGGCGGAGTCGGCGTAGGGGCTGCCGCAGGTTCGGGCCGCGTTCGGACGATCTTGGCATTCTGGTACGCGCCGAAAGTCTCTGGTTTACGCCGAAGTACTATGCGTTTCTTAACTCGCCAGTTTCACCTCAACCACCCAACTGAAGTAACCCACCGCTTCGCAACTCGTGTTAACCACCATAAAACTCAACTCACACTTTTCCACACCGGCAGCCAATTGCTTGCATTGCCAGTAATGGTCATCCGCCTTCTGATTGACCGGCTGGGTTGGATTTTCAGGGTTGGGGGCAGGCAAGGTAAGGCCACTGTGGACAATCAACTGCGGGGGCGAAAGCACCCCGGCATCGCCCACCGTAATGTCGTAAAACACCACGCTGTGTTCAGCCTGCAGACCCACGGTGCGACCGCGAATATGGAAGGTTTTGCCATTGGTTGCGGTCAACGTAATTATACTGTCATTTTTGACAGATTTTTTTGTTTGAGTACCACCCGCTACGAAGATGAATTCGTCGTCAATCACCGTCGGGCTATCCGGTTCAAGACTGGGTTGTGGATAACGTGACAGCAAGGTTTCAGCATCGACAATGAGCGACACATTGTTGGCGGGTTCGGTATTTTTCGAAGGAGGTACGAGCGTGTCTGTGGACATCACGGATTCCTTTCATGATGTAGACGGATTGCGACAGCCGCCCCGGCTCAAGCACGACATCCAGTTCCAGTGGGGCGGTAGCGAGATCGGAAAGCCCCTTGTCGCCAAGGGGCCGCCCACGTCAGTTACGGATAGTAATGAACGGATCCCACGAGCAGCAGCCAACGATCTGGCAGTCGCGATTCACGATCAGAAAATGGAAGTGGTACGTCACGCTGCCGGTGGAGAGGGTTTCCGAAGACCAGTAATGGTTATCGACTTTCTGGCAGCTGGGCACAGACGGGTTACTGGTATTGGGGACTGCGACGCAGGCGGTAGCCTTGCGCGGCGTGGGCGTCGAGATCAGCTCGTTGCCCTGGTTGCCGACGAACTTGTAGAAAATTACCGCGGTTTCAAAGCTCTGCGACAGGCTGGTTTCGCGCCAGCGAATCAGGTCGCCGACCTGAGCTTTCAAATTGAGCTCGCCGCCAGCCTGGCCACTGACCACGTTGTTCTGGTTGGTCACCATGTACACATGATTGACGTCGATAAGCGTCGGCGAGGCGGGGTTTTTGCTGATGTTCGGGTAGTTTTTCAGAATGGTTTCAGTGTCGATCGAAACAAGTACATCCGTGACTCGAGACATAGTAAAGCTCCTTTTTCATAGTGAGAGCCTGGTGCTGACCAGGCACTACAACGCTTGATTGCCTTACGGCCGTTGTAACCACACCACTAGCGGAACCCACCGATCACAGGATACGAGCTGGCCTTGCTCCATGCCTAAAAAGTGACGGTCCGGGTTCCTTCCAGCAGGCCGCGGTTGGACTATAGATCTCAAAGCCGAGCTGTCAAAACAGACGGCTATAAGCTCGACGAATGGTAGGGTAGATGAACGATTAGCGATAAAAAACCGGCGTTCAAGACCGGTTCTTTGTATCTCTACAGTTCTGCAGCCTGCAAAGAAATACGAGGGCCGTAGATGCATTAAGCCTTTTTGGTGCTCTATTCGCTGACGTTCAACCCTGCTGCAATACCTTCAGCGCTGCCGAGGCTAGAAACCCCGATCGGCTTTTCTCTTCCGGATGATGCAGCACGTACTCGTCGATACGGGTCAGTAAATAGCCGGGCAGGGTGATGTTGAGTTTTTGGGCTTTGCCCAGGTACTTCGTTATATCGATATCAACCACAGCCCAGGTGCAGCCTGCATATTGAGGATTGGCCGCATGAAGGGTGACTTTGTTGGCTGGAGGGATCGGGGCGCCGTCCAGGTCATCGCCGGCCGAGAAGCAACCAGGAATATCCGGCACTTCTACGCCCCAGGCGTGTTCATCATCGCCCATTGAAATCGCAATTGGGTAAAGCATGTTCGTTGTCCTCCGCGGACGCTGTGCACCCGGTTCATGGGTGGTTACTGTACCCACTGATATTTTCTTATCAACACTATAACCACCGAAACATCTGGTCGGGGCTTGGCAGTGATTGCCCGAATGTCAGTCGGGGCATACCTTAGCGAGCGCAGGGGCAAGGCACGCGTATCGATGCATCGTGCCTAACGCTGAAGCGTGTCTACCCATCAGGATAAAGAACCGAGGAGTACGTGATGAGCTGGTCTGCCAAGCAATATGTTGCCTTTGAAGATGAGCGCACGCGTCCGGCACGTGATCTGCTGGCCGCTGTACCCACGACCCAAGCCCGTTCCGTCATCGATATCGGATGCGGCCCCGGTAATTCAACGGAGTTACTGGCGGCACGCTTTCCGAATGCGACGGTCCGCGGGCTGGACAGTTCGCTCGACATGATCGAAGCCGCCCGCAAGCGCTTACCGAATGTTCAGTTCGACGCGGTGGCCATCGAGGAATGGGATGAGCCTGGCCCGTTTGATGTGATTCTGGCCAACGCGGTTCTTCAGTGGGTGCCTGACCACACGACCCTGCTGCCCTCTCTTGTGGCCCGGCTCGCTCCGGGTGGCAGTCTGGCCATTCAGATGCCCGATAACCTCAACCAGCCCGCCCACCGCCTGATGCGCGAAACGGCAGCCCAAGGCCCGTGGGCCGACAAACTCGCCGGCGCCGCTGACCAGCGACCGGCGATGGCCGACGCAAACAGCTACTACGATTTGTTGCGTTCAAGCTGTGCCCGGGTGGATGTATGGCGCACCACCTACTATCACCCTCTCGCAGGCGCCGCTGCGGTGGTGGAGTGGTTCAAGGGCAGTGGCTTGCGGCCCTTTCTTGATCCACTCGACGAGGCTGAACGGGAGGAGTACCTGAGGCGCTATACCGCGGCGATCGAACAGGCGTATCCCGCGTTGGCTGATGGCGATGTGCTGCTGCCATTTCCACGGTTGTTTATTGTGGCGACGCGGTAAAAGCTGCCGAAGTGCTCGTTCCTCCAGTTCCCTGACTTTCGGCGAGAAAGCGCCAGACTGCTGGGTCCTCGCCAAAGGCCGCGTTGAAGCGAAGCCAGGGTGCGGCCTCCAGGTCAGGGCGGAAGATGCAGCCGGGGGACAGCAGGATATTCTGCTTGAGCCCAGCGCGTGTCAGGGCCACAGGGTCGAAACCTTCCTGGCCGCTACCGATCCACAGATACGGCGCCGGTGCGATGGGGGCCCAGCATTGCCAGCCGAGCTGTTGCAGTTGCTGGCGGGCAAACACCTGAGCCTGCAACAGACGATCGCGCAGCCTCTGGCAGCGTTTGCGCTGGGTACCGTCATTGAGCATCTGCATCGCGAGCTGTTCGCAAAGCTGCGAGCTGTAGAGACCGGTGGTCATCTTGTAGTGCAGCAAAGCTTCGGCCACTGCCGGTTCGGCAGTGACGAAGCCAACCCGCAGCGAGGGCGCCATGCTTTTAGAAATGCTGCCGATGTAAATCACCCGCTGCAGGTTGTCGAGGGCGGCCAGTGGTGGCTGGTTGTTCGGTACCAACTGACCATGCACATCATCCTCAACGATCCAGCAATCATGAGTATCCGCAAGTTGCAGCACGCGATGGGCTACCGCCGGGCTGTAACTGGCGCCGGTTGGGTTCTGCAGCCAAGGATTGGTGAAAAAAGCCTTGGGCCGATGATGGGTCAGCAGCTCGCCAAGCTTCTCCACATCCGGACCCTGTGGGGTCCAGGGTACCCCGACTATCTTGACTTTGTGGTCACGCAGATTAGACAGCAGGTTGATATAGCCTGGGTCGTCCACCAGCACACAATCACCCGGTTGCAGTAGGGCGTTGATCACTATGTTGAGCGCCTGGCTGGCTCCCTGGGTAAGCAAGATTTGCTCACTTTGTACGGGTACCCCTCGCTCGTTCAGGTGGCGCTGCAGCCATTGCCGAAGGACCAGGAGGCCACGAGACTCACCATACTCGGCAATCAGTCCAGAGCCACGAGCAAGGCTGCGCATGGCCAGGCGAAGGCCAGCCTCATCCAGCCAGGTATCTGGCAGACCGCCGCTACCCGGTTGCAAGGCATCAGCATCCGGATGAAACGCATCATCCAGCAGCCAATAGACATCCCCCAGCGGGGCTGCGCTGCGTTGCTGCTCAATACTCGGCGAGGCCTGGGCGACAAAGAAGCCAGCACCTTTGCGCACCTCGACATAACTCAAAGCGACCAGGCGATCATAAGCCTGTACCACGGTGAAGGTACTGACCTCGAATTCCTTGGCGGCGGCACGAATGGATGGCAAACGGGCGCCCTGGGCCAGCTTGGCCTGATCGATCAATTGCGAAAAATGCTGCACCAGCCGACCGATACGGGATGTCTTTTGA
>JAPLSD010000236.1 GCA_026398835.1 Pseudomonas sp. | reverse complement strand
CGGTTTCCCGTCTTAAACCTTCTGCTCGCACTGCTGCTGATAAGGCTGACTGAATATGGAAATTGATCTCTGGACTCAGAGCCTCATCACTGCGATGACTGCGTTGTGGACCAAGGTAGCGAATTTCATTCCTAACCTGTTTGGCGCACTAGTTGTGCTGCTGTTGGGTTTTGTCGTGGCCAAGCTGCTCGACACTTTGCTCTCCAAATTGCTCGCCAAGCTGGGTCTTGATCGCCTGATGGGCGGTACCGGTTTGACCAAATTGCTGTCCCGTGCAGGCCTGCAAGTGCCGATCTCGACCTTGATCGGCAAGATCGTCTATTGGTTCGTATTGCTGATTTTTCTGGTTTCTGCTGCTGAATCCCTTGGACTTGAACGAGTTTCAGCTACGCTCGATATGCTGGCGCTGTATGTGCCGAAAGTATTCGGTGCCGCGCTGGTGCTGTTGGTCGGCGTGTTACTGGCGCAGCTGGCCAATGGGTTGGTTCGTGGTGCGGCAGAAGGTGTAGGCCTGGATTACGCTGCAGGTCTTGGGCGTATCGCTCAAGGCCTGGTGATCATCATCAGTATTTCGGTTGCGATCAGCCAGTTGGAGGTCAAGACTGACCTGCTCAACCATGTGATCGTGATTGTGTTGATAACCGTTGGTCTGGCAGTTGCCTTGGCCATGGGGTTGGGAAGCCGGGAAATCGCTGGGCAAATTCTTGCGGGAATTTATGTGCGTGAGTTGTACCAGGTTGGGCAACAAGTGCGTGTTGGTGAGGTCGAAGGTCAGATCGAAGAGATCGGCACGGTTAAAACTACATTGCTGACCGATGAGGGTGAGCTAGTCTCTCTCTCCAATCGGATCATGCTGGAACAGCATGTAAGTAGCCGCTAACCCGGCAAACCCTGCTATCGTATGCCGCCGCAAAATGTCCTGACTTGGGCTGCGGCGGACATTGACCTGACTGTCGGCCCGACTTGTTTTGAATAAAGCCCAATCGCTATCCATGCGCTACGACCCCCGCGAGCTCTCCGATGAGGAGTTGGTTGCGCGTTCGCATGCGGAGCTGTTTCACGTAACACGCGCCTATGAAGAGTTGATGCGGCGCTATCAGAGGACCTTATTTAACGTCTGTGCACGATATTTAGGGAACGATCGCGATGCAGATGATGTCTGTCAGGAAGTGATGTTGAAGGTGTTGTATGGCTTGAAGAACTTCGAGGGAAAATCGAAGTTCAAGACCTGGCTCTACAGCATCACGTACAACGAATGCATTACACAGTATCGGAAGGAACGGCGGAAGCGTCGCTTGATGGACGCTTTGAGTCTCGACCCCCTCGAGGAAGCATCTGATGAAAAGATGCCGAAACCTGAGGATAAGGGTGGACTTGATCGCTGGTTGGTGCATGTGAATCCGATTGACCGCGAAATTTTGGTGCTACGATTTGTCGCAGAGCTGGAGTTTCAGGAGATCGCAGACATAATGCATATGGGTTTGAGTGCAACGAAAATGCGGTACAAACGCGCTCTTGATAAATTGCGTGAGAAATTTGCAGGCATTGCTGAAACTTAGTTCGGCGCAAATATCTCTTACGTTCAGGCAAGTTCTGTTAGACTTGCCGCCGAGTTGTCCCCCGGTTTGCGGGACTGCTTTACAATCACCAGATGGGGATTTAACGGATGAAACTGAAAAACACCTTGGGCTTGGCCATTGGTTCTCTTATTGCCGCTACTTCGTTCGGCGCTCTGGCACAAGGCCAAGGCGCGGTCGAGGGTGAGGCTTTCTACAAGAAGCAATACAACGACAGCATCAACGACGTTGAAGACGGTCGCCGTCCAGGCGTTTCGATCGGTTACTTCCTGACCGACGACGTTTCGGTCAACGCTACTTACGAGAAAGACGATTACACTCGTTCGAACAACAACACTGGCAGCCAGAAGATCAAAGGCGATCACTTCGGTCTGAAGGCCCAGTACCACTTCCTGCCAGTTGGCAGCCCAGTGCGCCCTTACGTTGAAGGCGGTGTATCTCACGGCAGCATGACCAACGTCGCTGCTGACGGTCACACTGGTCGTGACAAGTCCACCTTCCTGACCACTGGCGCTGGCGCCAAGTGGTACATCACCGACAACCTGTACGCTCGTGCCGGTGTTGAAGCTGACTACAAACTGGACAACGGTCGTTGGGACTACGCTCCTGTGATCGGTCTGGGTGTTAACTTCGGTGGCGGCAACAAGCCTGCTGCTGCACCAGTTCCAGCACCAGTTCCAGTAGCTGCTGAGCCAGAGCCAGAAGCTCCGGTTGCTCAAGTAGTTCGTGTTCAGCTGGACGTGAAGTTCGACTTCAACAAGTCGGTAGTCAAGCCAAACAGCTACGGCGACGTGAAGAGCCTGGCTGACTTCATGAAGCAGTACCCGAACACCACCACCGTTGTTGAAGGTCACACTGACAACGTCGGTCCTGACGCTTACAACCAGAAACTGTCCCAGCGTCGTGCCGACGCTGTTAAACAAGTCCTGGTCAAGGATGGTGTTAGCGCTAACCGCGTTCACTCGGTTGGTTACGGCAAATCCCGCCCAGTTGCTGATAACGCAACTGACGCTGGTCGCGCTATGAACCGTCGCGTAGAAGCGCAGGTTGAAGCTAAAGGTCAGTAATTAGCTTTGTAGTTCGGAAAAGCCCGGCTTAGGCCGGGCTTTTCTTTGTCTGCGATTTAGTGATTTGGCGAAGGGTTGCGGTGTCTCCAGCCCTTGTAGAAGCTGAGCTTGCTCGCGATGCAGGCGGCGCGGTCTGTCTGTTTCACCGCGGTGATGTCATCGCGAGCAAGCTTGGCTCCTACAGAGCCAAGTCTGTGCACCACTCTGCCGCAGCCTGCGATCTTTTGACGTCTTCACAGGCGGCTACGGCCCCGATCACCAGGATGGCTGGGCTTTTCAACTGAAAGGCGAAGGCATCTTCCTGCATGGCGGTCAGATCGCTCCGGCATTCCCTTTGCTGTGGCAGCGAGGCGTTTTCTATCATCGCCACTGGCGTATCCGCCGCAAGACCACCGGCCAGCAATTGGTCGCGAATCTCGCTCAGTTTGGCGACACCCATGTAGATCACTAGCGTCGTGCCGCTTTGGGCCAAGGCTTGCCAATTCAAGCTGCTGTCGTCCTGAGTGTGGGCGGTCACCAGGGTCACGCCACGGCTGATGCCGCGCAGTGTCAGCGGGATATTGCATTGCGTAGCACCGGCAAGACCTGCGGTGATGCCATTGACCATTTCGACTTCAACCCCATGGGTTCTCAGCCACTGCGCTTCTTCACCGCCGCGTCCGAAAATGCACGGATCACCGCCCTTGAGCCGAACCACGCATTTGCCTTGGCGGGCATAGCGCAGCATCAAGCGATGAATGAACTCCTGAGGTGTGGAGCGACAGCCCCCGCGTTTGCCCACAGGGATGATGCAAGCTGTTGGGCAGTGAACCAGAACGGCCTCGTTCACCAGATCATCGATCAGCACCACATCGGCTTCGCCCAGTGCCCGTACCGCTTTGAGAGTCAGCAATTCAGGATCGCCAGGACCTGCGCCCACCAGCCAGACTTTTGCGCTCATGTTCAATTCCTCACGAAGTGATTGCTATCGGTTGGGCAGTGACAGCCAACAAACGCTTGATTTCCGGTACGCAGGAGCCGCATTGAGTGCCGCAGCCCAGTTCTTGTTTCAAACCATTCAAATCCAGACCGCGGCGGATGCCGGCGCACACCGCGTTTTCGCTGACGTTTTTGCAGTTACATAAGGTTTTGTTACTGGACGCCGGGCTTGCAGCGTTGCCCGGTGGAGCACTCAATGGTGCCAGCAGCCAACGACGCAATTGCTCGTCGGCGCGCCCCTCTAGCCACAGGCTTTGCAGCCAATGCCGGGCCAGGGTTTCACCGGCCAGGCGAATGGCAGTGATTCGCCCGTTCTCGATGCGGACTCGTTTGCCGATGGAGCGCCGAGGGTCGTCATAGGCCAATACCGGCCCATCGTTGAGCCTTAACTGTTGATCAATGTTCCTGAGCAACTGCGGGTCCGGCGCCTGAGCGCTGGCAGCTCGAATGAGCAACGCTGGACGCTCGCGGCCGGCCAGGCTGAGGCTGACGTAGGAAAAGTCCTCGCAGAGAGGTCTCAGGGCCTCGAAATGCCGCTGCACATCACCTTCGATCAAGGCGAACAAGTGCCATGGCAATTGCACCGGCTCAATGCGCACGCCGCTGTGTTTGAGCTCCGGTTGTTTCGACAGCGGGTCGAACGCCGGCTGCGTGATGGCATTGATGCCGCCCTTGAGGAAGCGATCACCCCAATGCATGGGCAAGAAGGCTTGGCCCGGGCGCACGCTGTCATCGCTACCCACTGCCACGATCACGTTACCGCGACGGCTTTTGAGGCTGACCAGATCGCCGGATTGCAGCCGATGCCGACGCAGTTCATCGGGGTGCAGACTCAACACTGCTTCACTGACGTGCCCGAACAGTTGCGCGGCGGTGCCGGTGCGACTCATGCCGTGCCATTGATCGCGCAAGCGCCCGGTGATCAGGGTCAGCGGAAAACGGGCGTCACGCTGCTCTTTGGCGGCGCGGTAGGGGTCGGCGACAAACTGTGCGCGGCCGGTGGCCGTTGGAAAAATCCCGTCAACGTACAGCCGCGGAGTTCCTTTCAATGCGCCGCTGGGGAAGGGCCATTGTTGCGGGCCGATTTGGTCGAGCAGGGCATGGCTGATGCCGGACAAATCGAGATCACGGTCGCGGGTCAGTACTTTGTATTCATCGAACACCTGCGTCGGATCGTTGAAGGCGAACAGGCTTGGCTGCCCTGGGCGCAGGCGTTGTTCCAGACGTTGGGCGAAATCCACGGTGATTGCCCAGTCCGCCCGTGCTTCTGCGGGGGCGGCAATGGCGCGGCGAACGTGGGAAATACGCCGTTCCGAATTGGTCACCGTGCCTTCCTTCTCGCCCCAACTGGCGGCGGGCAACAACAGGTCGGCAAACGGCGCGGTTTCAGTGGTGCGAAAGGCTTCCTGCAGCACCACGAACGGGCAGGCCTTCAGGGCCTCGCGCACTGCATTCTGATCCGGCAGCGATTGCGCCGGGTTGGTGCAAGCGATCCACAGGGCCTTGATTTTTCCGCTCTGGACCTGCTCGAACAGCTCGATGGCGGTCAGCCCGGTGCTTTCGGGCAAGCGCTCGACGCCCCAATAGGCCGCGACTTCTGCTCGGTGTTCAGGGTTGGCGGCCTCGCGATGGCCTGGCAGCAAGTTCGACAGGCTGCCGGTTTCGCGACCGCCCATGGCATTCGGCTGGCCGGTCAGGGAGAACGGTCCGGCGCCAGGCCGACCGATTTGCCCGGTGGCCAGGTGCAAGTTGATCAGCGCGCTGTTTTTCGCACTGCCAGCCGTGGACTGGTTGAGTCCCATGCACCACAGCGACAGAAAGCTGGGCGAGGTGCCGATCCATTCTGCACATTGCTGCAGTTGCTCGACACTGATCCCACACAGCTGAGCAACCATTTGCGGGGTGTAATCGCGCACCAGGCCTTTCAGTTCGGCCAGGCCTTCGGTGTGGGCATCGATGAAGTCACGGTCGACCCAGTCTTCCCACAGCAGCAGATGCAAAATCCCATGAAACAGCGCGACATCGGTGCCGGGCAGAATCGCCATGTGCATGTCCGCCAGATCGCAAGTGTCGGTGCGCCGGGGGTCGATGACGATGACTTTCATCTGCGGGCGACGGTTTTTGGCTTCTTCCAGGCGACGAAACAGCACCGGGTGGGCGTAGGCCATGTTGCTGCCGACGATCATCACGCAGTCACTCAGCTCAAGGTCTTCATAGCTGCACGGCGGGGCGTCGGCACCGAGACTGCGTTTGTAGCCGACCACTGCCGAGGACATGCACAGCCGTGAATTACTGTCGATGTTGTTGGTGCCGACCAGCGCTCGGGCCAGCTTGTTGAAGGTGTAGTAGTCCTCGGTCAGCAGTTGCCCGGAAATGTAAAACGCCACGCTGTCCGGGCCGTGTTCGCTGATGGTGTCGGCAATTACATTGGCCGCGTGATCCAGCGCGGTGTCCCAATCGGTGCGGCTGCGGGCCAGGCTTTTGCTCAGTCGCAGTTCCGGGTACAGCGCCCGCGCCGCAAGATCGCCAGTCAGGTGCAGGCTGGCGCCTTTGCTGCACAGCTTGCCGAAGTTGGCCGGGTGCGTCGGGTCGCCGCTGACACCGAGGATATGCTCGCCGTCATGCTCGATCAGCACACCACAACCGACCCCGCAGTAACAGCAGGTCGAGGCCGTCGTCTGACGGTTCATCAGCTTGCGTCCCGCAGTGCCAGCATGACCCGGCCGTTCTCTACGCGCGCCAGATGGTGGTGCGCGCAGCCAATGTCCGGTGCCAGGGCTTCGCCGGATTCAAGGTCGATCTGCCAGTTGTGCAGCGGGCAGGCGACCCGTTTGCCATAGATCAGTCCTTGGGACAGTGGGCCACCCTTGTGCGGGCAGCGGTCGTCGAGGGCGAAGACTTCATCGTCACTTGTACGAAAGATCGCGATATTGCCTTTCGGGCCGTTGATGATGCGCGAGCCGAGTGCGTTGATGTCTTCCAGTGCGCAGATATCCAGCCAGTTCATGCCAGCACCTCCAGTTGTTTCACGGTGATGGTGTCGAATTCCTTCTTCAGCAGTGGCTGCTCCAGCCGTTCCTTCCACGGGTCCTGTTCGAACGACAGGGAGAATTGCAGGCGATCATTGAGCGCCTTGCGTCGCTGCGGGTCTTCCAGCACGGCTTTCTTGATGTGCTCCATGCCGACCCGTTGCAGGTAGTGCACGGTGCGCTCCAGGTAGAAGGCTTCTTCGCGATACAGCTGCAGGAAAGCGCCGTTGTACTCGCGCACTTCTTCGGCGGTTTTCAGTTTGACGAAGAACTCCGCGACTTCAGTTTTGATCCCGCCGTTGCCGCCGATGTACATCTCCCAGCCCGAGTCCACGCCGATGATGCCGACGTCTTTGATTCCGGCTTCCGAGCAGTTGCGCGGGCAGCCGGAGACCGCCAGCTTGACCTTGTG
>JAPLSD010000353.1 GCA_026398835.1 Pseudomonas sp. | reverse complement strand
GATGATGCCGCTGCCAGCAAAACGCTGACGCAGGGTCTCGCGGGACAACTTGCGATAAGCAGTGTTGGTCGCGCCCCAGGCGAAGGTCATCGCGCCACCGATATAGGTCGGCACTGCGGCCTGATAGAAGTGCCAGTCCGGAAACAGGCTACGCATGCGACCTGCTGTGGTTTTCACTTCGCTCAGTTGCATGAACGGCGTGCCATTCTGGGTCACCAGAATGCCACCCTCGTTCAGGCAACGGCGGCACGCCTCATAGAAGTTTTCCGAGAACAGCACTTCACCCGGACCAATCGGGTCGGTGGAGTCGGAAATGATCACGTCGAACTTTTCTTCGGTGGTTGCGACGAAACGCATACCGTCGTCGATCACCAGGTTCAGCCGTGGATCCTCGAACGCGCCCTTGGAGTGGTTCGGCAGGAATTCCTTGCACATATCGATCACGGTGCCGTCGATCTCGACCATGGTGATGTGTTCGATGCTGCGGTGTTTGGCCACTTCGCGCAGCATGCCGCCGTCACCGCCGCCGATGATCAGCACGCGCTTGGCGGTGCCGTGGGCAAGAATCGGTACGTGGGTGAGCATCTCGTGGTAGATGAACTCGTCGGCCTCGGTGGTCTGGATCACGCCGTCCAGCGCCATCACACGCCCCATGCGCGAGTTCTCGAAGATCACCAGGTGCTGGTGTTCGGTGCGCACTTCGTGCAGCAGTTTTTCCATGCGAAAACGCTGGCCGTACCCGCCCATGATGGTCAATCGTCGGCACGGGTGTCGGCAATTGACCAAGGAAAGGCGCGCATTCTACGTCGCCGAACATGACAGGTCGAACCTTCTGGCTCTATCTTTGTGCCTGACCCTCTCCAGGAGCCGACCCGATGTTTTACCGCTATCACCCCAGCCCCATCGGGCCGCTGCTGCTGGCCGGCGATGAACAGGGGCTGCGCCAGCTGTACATGGACATCCAACAGCAATGGACGCCGCCTGCGCAATGGTTCTGCGCCGGCAATGAACTCGATACCGTCTGTCGGCAACTGGATGAGTATTTCGAGGGTAAACGTGAGTGTTTCGATGTGCGCCTGGCGCCCCAAGGCACGGAATTTCAGAAAACCGTGTGGCGGGCTCTACTGCAAATCCCTTTTGGCCACACCTGGAGCTACGGCGAACTGGCCATGCATATCGGCAACCCGAAGGCCGTACGGGCGGTTGGCACCGCCAATGGCGCCAACCCGATATCGATCATTATCCCGTGTCATCGGGTGATCGGCAGCAACGGCACCCTCATCGGCTATGCTGCAGCTTGAGGGATCGTGGTTGATTTGATGCGTCACCGTTACAGCCGCATATTGCCCCGCGGCCCGGCGATCGCCCAGATGATCAGCCCCAGTACCGGCAGCAAGATAATCACCAGTACCCAGATGATTTTCATCCCGATTTCGACGCTGCTTTTAAGAACGTTGATGATCGCCCAGATATCCAGGGCAAGAATGATCAGCCCGACCAGACCATTGAAGGTAGAACCCATGGTGTCGCTCCTTGGTGATAGCTTGCACTCTTAGGATAGCCGGGCTTGATTAGGGTTCCGATTTATTACGCTCAGACGTGAACCGCCACCCGCAACGCTTCCAGGGACGGCGCGGCATTGATGCCGACTTCGGCGCACAACTCCAGTACCCGTGGCACGTCGTTGCCATACACCAGCACCGCCTGGATCTCGTCGTCGAGCAGTTGGCTGAAGTTCATCAGCACATAACCACCCTTTTCCGGGTTCATGGCGCTCAGCTGGATCTGGATGCGGTTGAGCGCTGTCAACGCCTCGACTTTGGCGAGCTGCTTGGGCTTGATGTTGAACGTGACGCCCGGGCCAAACGAAGCGACGATCTGGGCGAACAGGTCCATATAGGTATCGGCCTGGAACAACACGGTTTCCGGCAGGCTGCCGACCACGATCCACTCACCCAGCGGGATCGGGAAAGTGTCGTCGTAGTTAATGTCCGGATTGGCTGCCAGAAACGCGTCGGCGTCGGCGTAGGCTTGCGCGGCTTCGTCGGCGATACGCGCCACTTCATCGTCGTCCATGCACCCGGAGCTGATTTTGCTGATGAGTTCGACGAGGGCGGTTTTCATGGGCGAATCCTGATGCGAGGGAAAATTGAGGGCGCGAAGGATAGCGCATTGCGGGCGCTTCGCGCATTTGTGGCGAGGGGCTTGCCCTCTCGCCACAGGTTCCGCGCCAGCCTGAAACGCTCAGCCCAGCAACTTTTCCAGCTGCGCCGTGGTGTCTGCTGCGCCCATGGTTTTTGCGGCGTCCAGCGCGGACACGCCGTTGGCGTCCTTGGCTTTTGGATCGGCACCTTTGCTGATCAGGTAGTCGACGATTTCAGTGCGGTTGAACATCGCCGCCATCATCAACGCGGTACGACCGTCAAACGACGAACCTTCGACCTCGGCGCCGCCTTCGACCAACGCTTTGACTACCGGCAAGTCACCTTTGAACGCAGCACCGGC
>JAPLSD010000446.1 GCA_026398835.1 Pseudomonas sp. | reverse complement strand
CGGGCCTTGGCCTGATCGCACGGGTCGTATTCGTAGCTGATCGACACGGGAGTCAGGTTCAGTGAACGAATGACCTCGCCGAACGGCTCGTCCTTGCGGCTCATGTGGAACATCTTGAGGATTGCCGACTCGGTACGGTCATCCCCATCCTTGGCGCGGCCTTCGGCCTGGGCGATCCAGATCGATTGGCAATCGTTGCGGATCGAATGGCTGATGTAGGCCGAAAGCAGTTGATAGGCAGCCATCTTCTCGCGGCGACCGCTGATGGAGCGGTGCACGATAAAGCTCTTGTTCAGGCGCATCAGGTCGCTGACGAAGGGCTTTTGCAGCAGGTTGTCGCCAATGGCGATGCGCGGTGTCGGCAGGCCGGCGTGGTAGATGGCGTAGTTGACGAAGGCCGGATCCATCACGATGTCCCGGTGATTGGCCAGGAACAGGTAAGCACTGCCGGACTTGAACTGCTCGACGCCGGTGTAGGTCACGCCGTCAGTGGCGCGCTCGATCGTGTGGTCGACGTAAAACTCGACCTTGTCCTGCAAGGTGGCCACCGAAGTGATCCCTGCGAACTCGCGGCGCAGCCGATGAGCTATAAGTGGTTTGAGCATCCAGCCGAGGGCACCGGCAAAGCGCGGGAAGCGGAAGTGGGTGAGGATATCTAGAAACGCCTTGTCGCCGAGCAGCCGTGCCAGCACCGCTGGGACTTCGCTGTCGTCGTAAGGTCGGATGGCATCGAATTCGCCCATCATGCTCTCTTGTTAGAAACGGCTAGGGTAAGTAAAGGGTTGGATCAAAAAGTAGCCGGGCACGGTCTGAAAAGTCAGCTCAAACAAAAATAGCCCTGCGAATAGACCGGCGATTATACGCACAAGTCACTCTGGAGGCCGCGATGCTGGAAACTGCACACTACGACTGCCCTTATTGCGGTGAAGAGGTTGAGGCTGTGCTCGACCTTTCCGGAGGCGATCAGCAGTACATTGAGGATTGTCCGGTGTGCTGCCGGCCGATTGTGTTCACGCTGCAAACCGACGGTCAGGAATGGATGCTCGACGTTCACACTGAAAACGAGTGAAGGATGAGCCTTTATGCAGCGAATCTACGAACCGGAAAACCTGATGGAAGGCGAGCTGCTTCAGGGCATGCTGGCCAGTGAGGGTGTGGAAGCGCATCTGGTGGGGCGGGATTTGCTGGGCGGTGCCGGTGAGCTGCCGGTGTTTGGTCTGCTGGGGCTGTCGGTGGATAACGATCAGGCGCAATACGCACGGGAGCTGATCGCCGCGTACAATGCAGCGCAGCCGCTGTCGGGCGATGAGCCGGAAAGCTTCCCTGGCGTTCTGGTCTGTTAGGCTGGCATTTGTTTTGTTCTAGAGTCGTGTTGCCCCATGTGTGGACGTTATGCCTTGTTTCGTTGGAACCCCGCTTTCGCAGCCTTGCCCGGATTCCCTGCGGATCAGCAGGCGCAGTGGAATATTTCGCCCAACGACTCGGTGCTGATCCTGCGCGCTACCGGCGGGCAGCGTGATCTGGCCCGTGCTCGCTGGGGCCTGACGCCGCCGTGGCTGACCGATATGTCACGAACTCCGGCCCATGCCCGAGCGGAAACCCTGGCTGAGCAGCCGATGTTTCGTGAAGCCTTTCGTCTGCGTCGTTGCCTGTTGCCGGCCAATGGTTTCTACGAATGGCGCGGCACCACCCGCAAACGCCCGTACTGGCTG
>JAPLSD010000519.1 GCA_026398835.1 Pseudomonas sp. | reverse complement strand
TAGGACTCCCCCACGAATCTGCGCAAGTAGCTTCTTTGGTCTTTCGCCCGCTCACACTGCGGGCTTTTTTTCGTCAGTGAAATTGTAGGCGTCAGGTAGGTTGATGTCGCTGGCACTGACGCCATCGCGGGCAAGTCGGATCGCCGCACCGCTCGCTCCTACAGGGTATTGAGTCGGTCGAGATATTTGCGAACGACATAAATCCGTGGGAGCGAGGCTTGCCTGCGAAGCTTTTACCGGCTCAACAACGAAGCCGCCCCCGCGCCACTGAACAACCCGGCACTGATCCGGTTGAACCAGCTCTGGCCCTTGCCGCTGCGCAGATACCGCGCTGCGCCGTGGGCGCCGAGGCCGTAGGCCAGCTTGCAGAGCAGATCAAGTACGGTCCAGGTGGCGATCATGATCAGCAACTGCGGGAGAAACGGCTGTTCGGCGCTGAGGAACTGCGGCAGAAACGCGGCGAAAAACAGAATGTCTTTCGGATTACTCGCGCCCAGCACAAAAGCGCGCCCAAACAGTGCGCGAAAGCGCGGAACCGGTGCGGCCTGCGGAACTTCAGTGGCGTGGGCCGGTTGCCGTGATTGTTGCCAGCTCTGCCAGGCGAGGTAGAACAGATACAGCGCACCCACAATTTTCAGTGCGCTGAACAGCTGTTCCGAGGCCAACAGTAAGGCGCCCAGGCCCAATGCCGAGGCGCTCAACAGGCAGATCGAGGCAATCACTCCGCCCAGAAACGCCGGGTAAGAACGGCGCAAGCCGTAGTTCAAACTGTTGCTGATCATCAACAAAGACAGTGGTCCCGGGATCAGGATTACCACCAGCGCGGCGCCGCTGAACAGCAGCCAGGTTTCCAGACTCATCACTTTCCTCCTAATGTGCAAAAGCCCCACCCGGCGGGGTGGGGCTGGGTTACGCGTGTTTTGCTTACAAGAAAATAAACTTGGCGATAAAGATCGCGCACAGCACCCACAGGCTGACAGAAATTTCTTTGTGTTTGCCCGTACCCGCCTTCAGCACCACATAGCTGATGAAGCCCAGTGCAATGCCGTCGGCGACCGAGAAGGTCAGCGGCATCATGATCATGGTGACAATCGCCGGAATGCTGTCAGTGGCTTCGCTCCACTTGATGTGCTCCATGCCGCCCATCATCAGCATCGCTACATAAATCAGCGCGCCTGCGGTTGCATAAGCGGGGATCATGCCAGCCAGTGGCGCGAAAAACATCGCGGCGATGAACAGCACGCCAACGGTGACCGCGGTCAGACCGGTGCGGCCGCCCGCGGCTACCCCGGCGGCACTTTCTACGTAGCTGGTGACGGGCGGTACACCGACCATGGCACCGAATACGCTGGAGGCACTGTCGGCTTTCAGTGCGCGGGAAAGGTTTTCGATCCTGCCGTCAGCGTTCACCAGACCAGCCCGTTGCGCGACGCCCATCAGGGTGCCGGCGGTGTCGAACATGTGCACAAAGAGGAATGCCAGCACCACGCTGATCATGCTGACGTTGAACACGCCGGCGATGTCCATGGCCATCCAGGTCGGCGCCAGGCTAGGCGGGGTGGAGAAGATTCCGTTGTACTGCACCAAACCCAGCCCCCAGCCTGCGGCAGTCACGGCGATGATACTGATCAGGATCGCGCCGAATACCCGGTGATAGCTGAGTACGGCAATCATCAGGAAGCAGACGGCCGCCAGCAGCGGGCCAGGCTCGCGTAGGGAGCCAAGTTTGATCAGAGTGGCTGGGCTGTCGACGATGATCCCTGAGGTTTTCAGACCAATGATGCCCAAAAACAATCCGACCCCGGCGCCCATCGCGTAACGCAAACTCACCGGGATGCTGTTGAGCAGCCACTCACGTACTCGCGACAAGGTCAGGATCATGAACAGCACACCGGAAATAAACACTGCGCCCAGCGCGGTTTCCCAGTTGTAGCCCATGGTGCCGACCACGGTGTAGGTGAAGAAGGCGTTCAAACCCATGCCCGGTGCCAGGCCAACCGGCCAGTTGGCGTACAGGCCCATCAGCAGGCAACCCAGCGCAGCGGCGATGCAGGTGGCGACGAAGGCTGCGCCGTGGTCGATCCCGGCGTCAGCCATGATGTTCGGTCAGTTCGGTCTTCACCGTGGTGCCGTGCAAACTGAGTTTGAAGAGACGTTCCAGCCAGCCGTTGTTCAACGGCGGTGAAAGGTCCAGCGTAGGGGCTTCGGATTTGCGGCTTTCCACAGCGAGTACTCCTCAAGAGTTTTATTGTTTTTTCCAGAACCGGACACGTGAAGGTGGGCAGCGGCTCTTTGAGGCATGTATGGCTTGCGGGCTTTTGTTGACCGTTAGGTCAGGAACTCGCACGAAGCGAATTATGCTTTTGTATACAAAAAAAGCAAATAATGTTTTCTATGTTGTGTGCGAAAAGGATGAAAGGAAGGATATATGGGGAGGGAACGATCAAGCAGGCTTGTCAGATTTGCTGACTTCCCCCAGTGCCTGATTCACCGCCAGCCAGCCATTGACTGCGGTCTCGCCGGCCTCGGCAAATACGCGTTGCAGCAGCTTCACCTGTTCACGCCGCAGCGACTGTTCGAAGCGCACACCCTCAGCGGTCAGCTCCAGCAGACGCTTACGCTTGTCTGTCTGCGACGCAACGCTGTTCACCAAATGCATTTCCACCAACTGACGCAGTGGAATGTTCAATGCCTGCTTGCTCACCCCGAGCACCGTCAGCAGTTCTTTCACGCTGAGGCCGGGGTAGCGGGCGATAAAAAACACGATGCGTTGATGCACCCGGCTCAAGCCGCGACGTGCGAGCATTTCGTCGGCCTTGGCGGTGAACGCCTGGTAACCGAAGAAAAAGGCTTCCATAGCGGCTTGTTGAGTCATTTGATTTTTAAGGTCAAGCATATTGACGTATCTGCATGAGTCATCGTAATTTCGGTCAACCAGTTTGACTTACTTTCCCTGGCCTTTGCTACCGGTGACCACCATGGCTTTTTCCGAACGTGTCTCGCGCCTTAAAAGCTCTTTGATTCGTGAAATCCTCGCCGCAGCCCAGCGTCCGGAAGTGATGTCGTTTGCCGGCGGCCTGCCGGCCGAAGCGATGCTGCCCAACATCGAATGGACCGGCATGCCAGTGTCCATGGGCCAATACGGCATGAGCGAAGGCGAGCCAGCATTGCGCGAAGCACTCGCCGCCCAAGCCCGTGCCTTGGGTGTGCCGTGCGAAGCCAGCCAGGTATTGGTGGTGAGCGGATCCCAGCAGACCCTCGATCTGGCCGCCAAGCTGTACATCGACAAAGGCACCGAGATCATGCTCGAAGCGCCGACCTATCTGGCGGCACTGCAAATCTTTCAGTTGTTCGGTGCGGACTGCATTACGGTCCCGCTGGAAGTCGACGGCCCGAATCTGCCGGAGCTGCGCGCCCGCCTGGAAAAACACCACCCAGCGTTCATTTACCTGATCCCGACCTTTCAGAACCCCTCGGCGGTGCGCTACAGCGAGGCCAAGCGTGATGCCGTAGCGGCATTGCTGGACGAGTTCGGCGTGACCCTGATCGAAGACGAGCCTTATCGCGAGTTGACCTTCGATGGCGGCAGCGCGACGCCAATCGTCAGTCGTTTGAAGAAGGCCAGCTGGATCTACACCGGCACTGTGTCCAAGACTTTGCTGCCCGGTCTGCGGGTTGGCTATCTGATCGCCAGCCCGGATCTGTTCCCGCACCTGTTGCGGCTGAAACAATCGGCCGACCTGCACACTAATCGCGTCGGTCAGTGGCAGGCGATGCAGTGGATCGGCACCGAAAAATTTAACAACCATCTGGACGAACTGCGCGGTTTTTACCGTGTGCGCCGGGATGCCTTTCAGGCGGCGCTTGAAGAACATTTCGCCGATCTGGCAGATTGGCAGGTGCCCCAAGGCGGGTTGTTTTTCTGGCTGACCTTGAAACAACCGCTGGACACCCGCACTTTGCTCAAACCTGCACTTGCGCAGGACGTGGCGTTCATGCCGGGTGAGCCGTTCTTTGCCGACCCGGATCTCAATCCAGGCCACTTGCGGTTGAACTTCAGTCACATCGATCCAGCGCGTCTAGGCGAAGGTCTCAAGCGGCTGGCCGCCGTCGTA
>JAPLSD010000530.1 GCA_026398835.1 Pseudomonas sp. | reverse complement strand
TTCTCGAAGTAACGCAGGCCCATGAAATGCGGCGACACCCAGTTGCCACTCAGGAGCATTTCCTGACTGACCTGGGCGTAGCGGGTTTCATCTGGAATCCACAGGCCATGTGTGCCCAGCGGCAACAGATAGACCAGACCGAAAGCGATCAGCAGTAGCGGCAAAGCCCAGCGTTTGCTCATGCGCCCTGAACTCCCAACCATCCTTCACGGCCTTCGAGGGCACCACGTATTACGCGGCCCTGAGGCAGGGTTGTAGGCTGGGCGGGCAACAAATCACCCAAAGGCTGGAACTGGATGCCGCGCTGACGCGCGTCGACCAGCAGTTGGCGGAAATCATTAGCCATCAGAATCCCTTCTACCTCGGCATGTATCGTATATACGTTCAGCTTCGAGGGGCTGAATCGGTCAAGAATGTATGAGTTGAACTCATTGGCTGCAACAACGGGCCCCACCACCTCATCGAAGGTTGGCAAATCGACCGGAATCTGTGGCGTGCCGAGACTGCCGTCTGCCAGCCGTGGCTGGAACAGGCTTTGTCCACGACAATCGCTGTTATAACGAAAGCCAAAACGCTGCTTGGCTTCGATGACCCGCTCGTCGGCACGCCAACCGGCGGCCGCCGAACAGTCCACGGCCTGCCCGAGAATATCGCTGAGGGTGTCTACGCCCCGGCGAATCTGCTCGATCAGATCTGCGTCGCTCCAGCGCCCTGCGTTGGCTTGCCAGCCGTGGTGATCCCAGGCGTGCAAACCGACTTCATGGCCAGCCGCGAGGGTCTGGCGCATCAGGTGGCCCAGGTCACGGCCGATGGGCTTGCCTGGCCAGGCAGTGCCGGCCAGCAAGATGTCCCAGCCGTACAGACCCGCGGCATTGGAGCGCAGCATTTTCCAGAGGAACTGCGGACGGATGAGGCGCCACAAGTGGCGCCCCATGTTGTCCGGACCAACGCTGAAGAAAAACGTCGCCTTGACTTGTGCTTCATCGAGCATCTCCAACAACCGGGGTACCCCCTCACGGGTACCTCGGTAGGTGTCGACATCGATCCGAAGACCTGCCTGCATCAGCGCTTGTCCGCGATTTCGAGCATGGCTTCACGCAGGAAGAAATCCAGGGTGTTGCCGATGGTTTCGCTCATCTCCACGGTCGGCTCCCAGTTCAGCAGGCGCTTGGCGTTTTCGATGCTTGGCTTGCGGTGTGCCACGTCCTGGTAACCGGTGCCGTAGAACGCCTTGCTCTCTACGTCGCGGAAACCGGCGAACGGAGGGAAGTTGGCGCGCAGCGGGTGAGCTTCGAACTGACGCAGCAGTTCTTCGCCCAGCTGACGGATGCTGGCTTCGTTTTCCGGGTTACCGATGTTGATGACCTGACCGTTGCAGGCATCGTTGTCGTTGTCGATGATGCGTGCCAGGGCTTCGATGCCGTCGGCGATGTCGGTGAAGCAGCGCTTCTGCTCGCCACCGTCGAACAGGCGGATCGGAGTACCTTCCACCAGGTTCAGGATCAGCTGGGTGATTGCACGGGAGCTGCCGATACGGGCCGAGTCCAGACGGTCCAGGCGCGGGCCCATCCAGTTGAACGGACGGAACAGGGTGAAGTTCAGGCCCTTGGCACCGTAGGCCCAGATCACGCGGTCCAGCAGTTGCTTGGAAACCGAGTAGATCCAGCGCTGTTTGTTGATCGGACCGACCACCAGGTTGGAGGTGTCTTCGTCGAAGTACTGGTCCTGGCACATGCCATAGACTTCGGAGGTCGACGGGAAGATCACGCGCTTGTTGTACTTGACGCAGTAGCGAACCAGTTTCAGGTTCTCTTCGAAGTCCAGTTCGAATACGCGCAGCGGGTTGCGGGTGTATTCGATCGGCGTGGCGATGGCCACCAGCGGCAGGACCACGTCGCACTTCTTGATGTGGTACTCGATCCACTCGGAGTGAATGCTGATGTCGCCTTCCACGTAGTGGAAGTTCGGGTGGCTGCGCAGGCGCTCGATGGCGTCGGAGCCGATGTCCAGGCCGTAGACTTCGTAGCGGTCGTCACGCAGCAGGCGCTCGGACAAGTGGTTACCGATAAAGCCGTTCACACCGAGGATCAGTACGCGGGTACGGCGTGGCTTGCGGCCGGATTCAGCACCGCGCAGCACGGAGCCGTCCACCAGGCCCAGCTCGTTAGCCAGGGAAGGACCGGCCAGGTACAGGCCATTGTCATTGCGCTGACCAAAAGTGATTACCAGCGAGTCTTCGCCGCAGGCGATGCGCAGCGGGTTGACGCTGATCACACGACCTGGTGCCAGGCCTTCGTTGCCCTTGGCGACTTCAGCGCTCCAGACAATCAGTTTGTGCTCGCCCACGTCGCAGAACGCGCCCGGGTAAGGCTGGGTCACGGCGCGAACCAGGTTGAACAGCTCTTCGGCCGGTTTCTTCCAGACCAGCTTGCCGTCCGCCGGGGTACGACGACCGAAAACAGTGGCCTTGGATTCGTCCTGAGCGGTTTCGGTGACTTTGCCCTGAACCAGCAGCGGCAGTGTGTCGCGCAGCAGGCTGGAAGCGGCTTCACGCAATTTGCCATGCAGGCTCAGAGCGGTGTCGGTGCGATCAATCGCAACGCGTTCCTGGGCAATGATTGCACCAGCGTCGGCACGTTTGACCATGCGGTGCAAGGTTACGCCGGTTTCGGTTTCGCCGTTGACCAGTACCCAGTTGGCCGGTGCGCGGCCACGGTAGGTTGGCAGCAAGGAGCCGTGCAGGTTGAACGCGCCTTTGCGGGCGGTAGCCAGCAGTTGCTCGCCCAGCAGGTTGCGGTAGTAGAACGAGAACAGGTAGTCCGGGTTCAGCTTGGCGATGCGCTCGATCCACAGCGGGTGGTTGGCGTCTTCCGGTGCGTGCACGGGGATGCCTTTGCGGGCGCACAGTTGCGCGACCGAGCCGTAGAAGGTGTTTTCCTTCGGATCGTCGGCGTGGGTAAACACGGCAGCAATCTCGAAACCTGCGTTGAGCAGTGCTTCGATACCTGCACAGCCAATGTCGTGGTAGGCGAAAACAACAGCTTTTGGATTCATGGAGAAACCTGATCGGAGACAGTGGAAGTTAGGCCGTCGACGGTGACGACGGGAGCAGGGGATGCGGGTTGGCTACGTAAAACCTTTTCGATGAAGAAGCGCGGACGTGCTCGTACGTCGCTGTACATGCGCCCCAGGTATTCACCCAGCAGGCCCATGCCGATGAACTGGCCGCCGGTGAAGACGAAGAGTACGGCGAACAGAACGAAAGAGCCGTTGCCGGCCCAGGTAGCACCGAAGATCAGCCGCAAAACGATCAGCATCAGGGCGAACAGTGCACCCAGCGCCGCCATGCTGAAGCCAAGGATGCTCAACAGGCGCAGAGGCGTGGTGGTCATGCAGGTGATCAGGTCGAACATCAAATTGATCAGGCGCATGGGGCTGTACTTCGATTCGCCATGTTCACGCTCGGCGTGCTCGACCAGAATCTCGGTGGTATGGCGGGCGAAGCTGTTGGCCAAAATCGGAATGAAGGTACTGCGTTCACGGCAAGCGAGCATCGCGTCGACGATGGTGCGGCGATAAGCGCGCAGCATGCAGCCGTAATCGCTCATGGCGACGCCGGTGGAGCGCTGTACGGCAAGATTGATCAAGCGCGAAGGCCAGCGGCGCCAGGCAGAGTCCTGGCGATTGCTGCGTACGGTAGCGACGACGTCGTAGCCCAGCTCGGCTTGCGCCACCATCCGCGGGATTTCCTCCGGCGGGTTTTGCAGGTCGGCGTCGAGGGTGATGATCACATCACCTTTGCACTGCTCGAAACCGGCCATGATTGCCGCGTGTTGGCCATAGTTGCGGTTGAGAATCACCGCGACCACCGGGCTGCCTTCGCGTTCGGCTGCGTCTTGCAGAATTTGTGCGGAGTCGTCGCGGCTGCCGTCATCAACCAGAATTATTTCGAATTCGTGCTGCAACTGAAGGCAAGCCGCTTCGGTGCGACGCAGCAGTTCGGGCAAGCTCTGTTCTTCGTTGTAGACCGGAATGACGATCGACACACACTTAATCGGATAAGGTCTCAAAGGCTTCAGTCCAGAATGGTTTCAATGGCGCTTGCGACACGCTCGACATCATCGAGGGTCATGTCCGGGAACAAAGGAATCGAACACAGACGTGCCGAATTCCATTCAGTGTTGGGTAAATGGATATCAGGGAACCGCTGGCGGTAATAGGTATGCAGATGGGTCGCGACGAAGTGGATGCCGCTGCCGATGTTTTGCTCCTGCAAGGCCTTCATGAACGCATCACGATCGAGCCCGCAACGCTCAGCGTCGATGCGCAGGATGAACAGGTGCCAAGCATGTTGCTGCGGGTAGTTCGGCAGTTTCAGTGGCTCTACCGGCAAACCGCTCAGACGCTGCAAATAGGCCTGTGCCAGCTGTTCGCGTTTAGCGTTGATTTCATCCAGGCGTTGTAGCTGCACCAGCGCGATCGCGGCGTTGATGTCGGCCAGGTTGTACTTGAAGCCAGGTTCGATGACTTGAGCCTGAGGCTTGCGACCATGGGTCAGGCGATCATAGGCATCAACCCCCAAACCGTGGAACTTGAGCATCCGCACCCGGTTAGCGAGTGCTTCATCGTCGCTGACGAACATCCCGCCTTCAGCACAGGTCATGTTCTTGATCGCGTGAAACGAGAAGATCGCAGTGCCCTGGGCACCGATCGCGCGGCCGCGATATAGCGTACCGGCGGCATGTGCGGCGTCCTCGATAACCGGGATGCCATGCCGAGCGGCCAGCGCATAAAGTGGATCGAGGTCAAAGGCCGCACCGGCGTAATGCACCGGAATGATTGCCTTGGTGCGCGGGGTAATTGCCGCCTCAATGGTTTGGACGTCAGTCATCAAGGTGTCGCGGTCGATATCGACGAAAACCGGTGTCGCACCCAACAGGCAGATCATGTTGGCCGTGGAGACCCAGGTTTGCGAAGGAGTGATCACTTCGTCGCCAGGACCGATTCCCAATGCCAGCAAGGTGATGTGCATCGCGCCCGTAGCAGAAGACAGCGCAACAGCATGCCGACAGCCAGCCCGCTCTGCGAATTGCTCTTCGAGCTGCTGGTTTTTCGGGCCGGTGGTAATCCAGCCGGAGCGAAGCACCTGTTCTACAGCAGCAATTTCTTCATCGCCAATGCTGGGACGTGAGAAAGGGAGAAACGGCTGGTTCATCGATACCTCTGGGCAAAGCGGGTAGGGGTTGAAACAAAAAAAAGGTTAACACGGAAGACATTCAGGGGGCGTTGTTCAATCTGGTCATGCGGCAGGGTCCATTACAAAGCGTAGAAACTGGCAGTCCGTGCACGCTTAGAGTAAGGACCATTCTGACGAAAAGTAAATAAGGATCAAGAGTTTATCTTCACAAACTGTAATGTTTTTCCGTTTGTGTTCATGAGTGGTGGCCTTTTTCGTCAGCGGGGTGGCGAAACGATTCCATCGCGCCCAGATTAGGCCCGAAAATGTGAAACGAATATGAAAAACATGGCAAGAGACTGTTTATCTTAGGGGTAGACAGCTACTGTTCAGCGTTTCGCTCAGTGACTTCCCCCGGAAAAAATCCTTCAGGTGTTGCTCTTTGCAGTCGCCGGGGGAGGCGTCTCGCGCTGATTATAATCGCAGTAACCGTCGCAGTGCACCCAGTCGGCTGAACCCAAAAGCCATGGAGTTGAGTTACTTTTACTTAAGGCCCGTCCAGATTGATTGATCTACCCGAAATCGATGCTCCGCAGGCCTGCAGCCCCGCATTAACAGTACCTGAGGGGAGAAGGGCCGTAAATCCATTGACACTTTATCTGAGCCGCCTGGCACCCTCCAGCCAACTAACCATGCGTTATGTGTTACAGGATGCTGCGGACCGATTGGGTTTCGAAGAGGTAAACATCGAAGAAGTCCCGTGGCATGAACTGCAACCTGGCGATGTCATCGCTCTGGTTGCGACGCTGCGCACTGATGGTTATGCGCCCAATACCTCTTCTTTGTACGTCAACGCCGTACGCGGCGTGATGAATGAAGCATGGCGTGCCAGTCTGATCACGCAGGATCATCTGTTGAAGATGCGCTCGGTCAAAGCCATCGCGGGCACACGTTTGTCCCAAGGGCGAAATCTCAAGCGCACGTTGATTCAGGAACTGATGGCCGTCTGTGCGGCTGACCCAAGACCACAAGGGCTGCGGGACGCCGCGGTGATCGCGATCCTGTATGGCTCAGGCATGCGTAAATCCGAATCGGTGAATCTGCAACTCAACCAGATTGATTTCAATGAACGCAGCTTGCGAGTCACTGGAAAAGGCAACAAGGAGTTGATCAAGTACGCACCGACCTGGGCATTCGCCAAGCTGGATGCGTGGCTGGAATTTCGGCGCTCACAGTTGGTCGAGGGGCAGGAGGATGATCCGTTTCTGTTCAATAGAATTCGTCGTGGCAGTCACATCACCCGTGAACGCATCACCAAACACGCGATTTATTACATCGCCCGACAACGCGGCGCGCAGGTCGGGGTGAAAATCATGCCCCATGATTTTCGTCGCTCATTCATCACCCGCGTGATCGAAGAGCATGACTTGTCGATCGCACAGAAACTCGCCCACCACACAAACATCCAGACGACCGCCAATTACGACGTTCGAGATGAAAATGAGCGTCGCCGGGCCATTGATCGGTATGACCTTTAAATCAGCACAGGAAGCCTCAACCCAGATCTCGACGAATTGCGTCGAGGCGTTCATCGAGCAGTGGAGTGAGGAGGGCGTAGCACTGCGCTGGGGTAATGGACACTATCGAGGTGGTCATGAGGCCGCGTTGCAGCCGTTCGAGAGCGTCGAGTAGCGAGCGAGGGGCATGCCTGAGTAAGCGTTCGTGCAGGTACTGCAACTGGATCAGCATTTCCAATGGGCAGCTCTGATAGGCGGCGGCGCGCACCGACAGGCCACGCAGCCGCCCCAGCTCTTCCAGCTCCCAACAACGCTCGGCGACGACCGGGGGTTGCAGACTGAGCGCACAGCGATGCAATTCCAGGTGTTGGAGGGTGCCGAGCAAGTCTTGCAACAACCGGCAGTGACCCTCGAAATCCGCAGGGTCGCGGCGTAACGCCTGCCATGCCTGGCGTTGTGTGGAATACGGCCAGTCCCTCCAGCGTTGGTCGAGCGAGTCACCCAGTGCCAGGCAACGCTGCCGAGCCTCGCGGCTGGTCTGTCCGCCGAGACCGCGATGCTGCTGCAGGCCTTGCAGCAGGTCGAGACCCAGCAATAGCGCCTGCCGCAGGCCAGCGTCACCCTGTGGCAGCCGGGTTCGTCGGGATTGCCCGTCATCGAATGCTGCGGTGAGTTGCAGGTTCATGGGCGGCTTCCAACGGTGAGCTGGTTGAGATAGCGGGTCAGGTCGTGCAGCGCATGGGTCTGCGTGCTCTGCTCCTGCACGGCCCCATTGACCTGTTGCAACTGTTCACTGAGGGCATGATTGGCGTGTTGGTGCTCGCTGAGCGCCTGTTGCATGGCGCCGAGGTGTTGCAGATTGGTTTGACTCCGCTGAGCCAGATCGTCGAGGTTGGCGGCAAGGTGCTCGCTCTGTCGGCTTCCGGCTTCCAGCAGGTCGCGGTGTTCTTTGACCTCGCTATCCACCTGGCGCACGGCCGTGGCGATCGCCGTCGCGGCCGTGGTGATTTCGTGAGTAGCCCGGTCGGTGGCCTGGGCCAGGCTACGGACCTCCTCGGCGACCACGGCGAAACCGCGACCGTGCTCGCCAGCGCGGGCCGC
>JAPLSD010000089.1 GCA_026398835.1 Pseudomonas sp. | reverse complement strand
GCTCTAACGTTTACACTCAACTCCTTATTACAACAAAATTCTAGAATTTAAAGTAGACATACAACTAGGTGAATATCATGGGCATAAATTACGAACACTATCATGCATTTCACGAACTGCCATTAGCCGGTACATGGCGACGTGGCCGCGCATCTACATTATTATCAGTTTCTGATCCATTTAATGGCAACCTATTGGCATCATTAACTCAAGCGACTCTTGAAGACCTAAATGATGCTTATTTGACGGCAGCTGCAGTTCAACTCGATTGGGCGAGAAAAAGTCCTGCTTTCCGTGCGGAAGTGATGCTCCGAGCAGTTCAAGTTTTCGATACACGCCGTGACGAAATCATCGATTGGATTATTCGAGAGTCTGGCAGCACCCGCATCAAAGCTATGGTTGAATGGAGTGCTGCGAGAGCAATAACACTCGAGTCTGCGTCCTTCCCAACTCGTGTACATGGACGCATCATGCAGTCCAACGTGGCAGGCAAGGAAAATCGGATCTATCGTGAGCCCTTGGGTGTTATTGGAGGGCGGCCGCAAAAACTGAGTGCAACACCTGACCTTTCCGGTACGGTGCTGCCACTATGTCCTATCACGAACTCAGTATCCCCGAACGTGCGACCCTTCAACTCGGCCTTGCCCAAGGTTTCAGCCAGCGGCGAATTGCCCGGATGCTCGGCCGCTCCCCCTCGACCATCAGCCGGGAGCTGCGCCGCAACCGGGCCCCTGGCACCCGCTACCAGGCCTGTGCTGCCCAGCAGCAGATGCAGGTCCGCCGCCAGGTCTGCAGGCCTCAGTGCAAGCTGCTGC
Source organism: Pseudomonas sp. (assembly GCA_026398835.1). GTDB lineage: Bacteria > Pseudomonadota > Gammaproteobacteria > Pseudomonadales > Pseudomonadaceae > Aquipseudomonas. The sequence continues at coordinate 2,446 of JAPLSD010000089.1, read as the reverse complement.
CGGGCAGTGAGCGCTTCGAGCTGGTCGTCCATATGCTGCGTGAGGGTTTGTCTCCCGAGCAGATTGCCGGCAAGCTGCGCAGCATGAACATACCCAGCCTCAGAGAGGCCTACGTCTGCCGCGAGACGATCTATAACGCGATCTACGCCCTGCCGGTCGGTGGCCTGCGCAAGGAGCTGATCATCTGCCTGCGCCAGGGCAAGACGAGTCGCAGGCCGCGCTCTGGCGGCGTCGATCGGCGCGGCCAGATCCCTGAAATGCTCAGCATCCACGTGCGCCCGCCGGAGGTCGAAGACCGGCTGATGCCAGGCCATTGGGAGGGCGACCTGATCAAGGGCAAGGCCAATGCCTCGGCGGTGGGCACCTTGGTGGAGCGTACCAGCGGCTACCTGATGCTGATCAAGATGGCCGACGCGACGGCGACCTCGGCGCTGGAGGGCTTCAGTGCGGCGCTCAATGGCATGCCGCTGGCGGTGCGCAAGAGCATGACCTACGACCAGGGCCGGGAGATGGCGCGGCACGCCGAGATCACCCAGCGGACCGGGGTGGCGATCTACTTCTGCGACCCGCACAGCCCCTGGCAACGCGGCAGCAATGAGAACATCAATGGACTGATCCGCCAGTACCTGCCCAAGGGCACGGACTTGTCGGTGCATAGTCAGGAAGCCCTGGACGCCATCGCTTTGCAACTGAATATGCGACCGCGCAAACGCTTCGACTTCAAATGCCCGATCGAGGTGATGGGCGAAGTGATGCAAGAAGCCGTGGTGATGCGGCATGATGCTCCCGCTTCAATTCAATAACCGTGTTGCACTCAGATCCTGCAACCGCCGATATTAATTCCAACGTTTGCAACTCACGTTCCGTTAACGCTGGAGAACAATGCCGTAAAAAATGAGACGCACTAACGCTCGTGTTGATTCCGCAGTAACGATCAACAGAGACGATATCAGCATGCTTAATAGTCATAAAAAACATCTCTCTAATAACCAATACCACGAAAATTTATACTGATGTTTATGTGCAGCAAACTGGCGTTCGGCATGGCGCGTGGCCAAGGCGGCGGCCAGCAGCGCGCCGGCGATGATCAGCAGCGAGTAGACGGTTAGGCGTACAAATCGAGACTTGATGAGCATGCTGGGCAGACTGAATTTTGAAGCGTGCACCATAGCACGGCGGCGGGATTTCAAGCCTGAATTCAACACATAAGTGCAACGCTCACCCCTGTATGCACTTCGTACGGCGTCTTCCAGCCCAAGCGCTTGCGCGGGCGTAGATTGATCCTCGCTACTGTCCGATTGACGGCTTCGACGGTCAGCTTGCTGAAGTCGCTGCCCTTGGGGAAATACTGGCGGAGCAGACCGTTGGTGTTTTCATTGGTGCCACGTTGCCAGGATGAATAGGGGTCTGCAAAAAAGACCTGGCACTGGCTCCGTAGCGCGATGCGTTCATGCCCGGCAAACTCCCTTCCGTTATCCAGCGTCAGCGTGTGAGCGGCATGGCCCTGAAGCATCAGATTGATCGCCCGCGTTACCTGCCGGCGCGTTCTGCGCTTGACCGGATAGGCGCTCAGATAGCCGCTTTTGCGATCAACCAGGGTCACCAGGTTACCGCCCAGTCCATGTACCGTATCGCCCTCCCAGTCCCCCAGGCGCTCGCGGCTTTCGACCTCGGCTGGGCGTTCACTGATTGACACGCGATTACGCAGCTGCCCGCGCCGATCGTGGCTTCCATAGCGTTTCCGGTAGCGCTTTCGGCGATGTCGCAGATAGGTATAAAGCTCACCACCGGCGCGCTGTTCGGCGGCAATGAACCGATAAATCCACTCATGGCTGACCGCCCGGCTTGGCTGCTCCTGCTTCAACCGCTGGGCGATCTGCTCCGGACTCATGCCATGCTTGAGCCACACCGGGAGATGATGGCTGAGCCATGTCGCCGGCTTGCAAAACTTGCGCGCACCCGCTCGACGAGCATCACTTTCATGGGCCGCAGAAACAGCCTTGTAGATATTCTGGGTGCTGTTGCGGCGAACCTCGCGACTGATCGTCGAGGGATGCACGCCGACCCGCTTTGCAATGCTCGCCTGGCTCTCTGCGGCGCTCAAGCCAGCCTCAATCTGGTAACGTTGTCCCTGAGTCAGCTGCCGGTAATGCGTAGTCATCTGCGCTTGAATCCTTCGGTGTGAGAGCCTGGATTCTACCGGTGGCTGGCTCTCTGCCTCTCGTTTCAAGCGTTGCGCTTATTCTATGAATTCAGGAAGTTTGAGTTTGCCGATGTTATCGAGAAAATTAGATCTTCTTAACGTTGTACGACAGTAACTTTGCGTCGCTTCTCGGGATGGCATACTTAACATCATTAATACGGATCAAAATCGCTTCCTCCCCACTCCATAGCACCCAAGGGCTATCGAGTGAACATAAGGCTGGCTTTTTATTCAGTGTTTTTA
>JAPLSD010000854.1 GCA_026398835.1 Pseudomonas sp. | reverse complement strand
TGTTTGCCCTGGCCGATCAGCTCGCCCAGCGAGGCGCTGCCGGCAGGCATGCCGAAGCCGAGAAAATCCAGTGCGGTAAGGGTGGAAATCGCCCCGGTCAGAATGAATGGCAAGTAGCTCAGCGTGGCATTCATGGCGTTGGGCAGGATGTGCCGCACGATCACCTTGCGGTCGGTCAGGCCGAGGGCGCGGGCGGCTTTGACGTATTCCAGATTGCGCCCGCGCAGGAACTCGGCGCGCACCACGTCCACCAGCGCCAACCAGGAAAACAGCGCCATGATCCCCAGCAACCACCAAAAATTCGGCTCGACAAAGCCCGAGAGGATGATCAGCAGGTACAGCACCGGAAGCCCCGACCAGACTTCCAAAAGCCGCTGACCGAACAGATCGATCCAGCCACCGTAATAGCCCTGCAAGGCGCCGGCGGCGATGCCGATCAGTGCGCTGATAAAGGTCAGTGCCAACGCAAACAGAATCGACACACGGGCGCCAAAAATGACCCGCGCCAGGACATCACGAGCCTGATCGTCGGTGCCGAGCCAGTTCACTTTCGTCGGCGGGCTGGGGGCCGGCTGGTTGAGGTCGTAGTTGGGTGTGTCGTCGCTGAACGGGATCGGCGGGAACAGCAGCCAGCCGCCGTCCTTGCGAATCAGTTGCTGCACGTAATCGCTGCGGTAGTCGGCCTGGAACGGCAGCTGACCACCGAACTCCTGCTCGGTGTGGCGTTTGAATGCCGGGAAATACAACGAACCCTGATAGCTGACCACCAGCGGCTTGTCGTTGGCGATCAGTTCACCGCCCAATGTCAGGATGAACAGGCCGATAAACAGCCACAGTGACCACCAGCCACGGCGGTTTTTTTTGAAACGTTCGAAACGTCGACGGCCCAACGGCGAGAGTCTGAACATCAGGCGTTCCTCGCGGCAAAGTCGATACGCGGGTCGACCAGGGTGTAGCAGAGGTCACCGACGAGTTTTATCAGCAGGCCGAACAGGGTGAAGATAAACAGCGAGCCGAACACCACCGGGTAATCCCGCGAAACGGCCGCTTCGTAACTCATGCGGCCCAGGCCGTCGAGGGAGAAGATCACCTCAATCAACAAGGAGCCGGCGAAAAACACACTGATAAACGCCTGAGGAATCCCGGAGACCACGAGCAACATGGCATTGCGGAACACATGGCCGTAGAGCACCCGGCGCTCGCTCAACCCTTTGGCGCGGGCGGTGACCACGTACTGGCGGGTGATTTCATTGAGGAACGAATTTTTCGTGAGAATGGTCAGCGAGGCAAAGCCGCCGATCACCAGCGCGGTGACCGGTAGCACCAGGTGCCAGAAGTAGTCAGCGATCTTGCCGAGGGTCGATAGCTGTTCGAAATTATCCGAGACCAGACCACGCACCGGGAACCAGTTCAACGAGGTGCCGCCGGCGAACACTACGATCAGAAACATGGCGAACAGAAACGCCGGCATGGCGTAACCAAGGATGATCGCGGTACTGCTCCAGATGTCGAAGTGACTGCCGTGATGAACCGCTTTGCGAATCCCCAGTGGGATCGACACCAGATAGGTGATGAGCGTCGCCCAGAGCCCGAGGGATATGGTCACCGGCATCTTGTCCAGAATCAGATCGGTGACCGTCGCGCCGCGAAAGAAGCTCTTGCCGAAGTCCAGCCGGGCATAGCTTTTGAGCATCAGCCACAGGCGTTCATGTGCCGGTTTGTCGAAGCCATATTGCTTTTCGATGTCCTTGATCAGCTGCGGATCGAGGCCACGGCTGGCTCGCGAACGGCCGGTCATGGCGTCACCGGAAGCACCGATGCTTGCGCCGCCGATCCCTTGCAGTTTGGCGATGGTCTGTTCCACCGGGCCACCGGGTGCCGCCTGGACGATGACGAAGTTAACCAACAGAATCATCACCAGGGTCGGGACGACCAGCAGCAAGCGCCGCAGTACGTAAGCCAGCATCAATGAGGTCCTCCGGGTTTACCACGGCTGATGCGCTCGGCGGCCATCTGCTCGTTGGTCAGCGGTACAGGGCTCATCTCCCACCAGCTCTCGATGGCTTCGTCATTGCTGGCTTGCACTGCCGGAATGCCGAATCGGTTCCACCACACGGTGGCGGAGCCCGGCGGGTAGTAGTTGGGGATCCAGTAATAATTCCACTGTAGTACGCGGTCCAGTGCATGGGCATAACTCAGCATCTCTGGCTGAGTCGTGGCTTTGACCAGCCCGCTAATCAACGTGTCGACCGCCGGATCCTTCAGGACCATGTAGTTATTGGAGCCGGCATCATTGGCCGAGGCCGAGCCGAAGTAGTTATACAACTCCATACCCGGCGAGGTGGTGACCGAGTAGCCGGTGACGATCATGTCGTAGTCACGGGCCATCAAGCGGTTGACGTATTGCGAGGAGTCGATGCGCCGAATGTCCATGGTAATGCCAATTTGCGCCAGGGTGCGCTTGTAGGGCAACAGCAGACGCTCGAAGCCGCCCTGGCCGTTAAGGAAGGTGAAACTCAGGGGTTCCCCCGCAGCGTTGACCAGCTGGTCGCCGTCCGGTTTCCATCCGGCTTCTTCCAGCAGTGCCAGTGCCTGCAGTTGTTGGCCGCGAATCAGGCCGCTGCCGTCGGTCTTCGGCGCTTCGAATACCTGAGTGAAGACTTCATCGGGAATCTGCCCGCGCAGCGGCTCGAGGATCGCCAGTTCGTCAGCATCGGGAAGCGCTCTGGCGGCCAAAGATGTGTTGGAAAAGAAGCTCTGCTGGCGGATATACATATCCCGCATCATTTGCCGGTTGCTCCACTCGAAGTCCCAAAGCATGGCCAGCGCCTGCCGCACGCGGCGGTCCTGGAACATCGGGTTTTGCAGGTTGAACACAAAGCCTTGGGCCGGCTGTGGTGCTTCTTTGGCCAGATGGGCTTTTTGCAGGCGACCGTCGCTCAGGGCAGGGCTGTCGTAACCGATGGAGAAAGCAGTGGCAGAGAACTCCCGGTTGTAATCGAAGGCGCCGCCACGTAGCACCTGGCGAGCGACGTCGGTGTCGCCGAAGTACTCGATGCTGAAACGATCGAAGTTGTAGAGGCCGCGGCTGACGGGTAAGTCTTTACCCCACCAGTCGGCGTTGCGGGCAAACGTGATGCTGCGCCCGGAATCGATCTTGCTGACGCGATACGGGCCGCTGCCCAGCGGCGCCTCATAACCGCCGCCATTGGCAAAGTCGCGAGTCTTCCACCAATGCTCGGGAAGCACCGGCAAGGTCGCAATGTCCAGGGGCAGGGTATGGTTTTCATTGCTTTTGAAGTCGAAGCGGATGGTGCGTGGTGACTCCACTTCGACGCCTTTGACGTCGGCGAACTGGGTGCGATACCGCAAGCTGCCCTGGGTCATCAGCAAGTCATAGGTGTAGCGCACATCCTCGGCGGTGATCGGCGTGCCGTCGGCGAAGCGGGCTTTGGGGTTCAGATAAAAGCGCAGCGACAAACCATCGTCG